>JAYVRH010000177.1:0-2193 GCA_043776495.1 Cyclobacteriaceae bacterium | reverse complement strand
ATCTGCCATTTTAGTTCGTTTTTCTTTTGATGATAAAGCAATCAGCAAAACGTTCCATGCCGATCTTTGGATAATACGTGACTGCGGCCGGCGCTGACAATAGAATCAGCGTTGTATTTTTTCCAGCCAGTCTGTGAGTTTCTTCGATGAGCTTTTTTCCAATCCCTTGCTGTTGAAAGGCTGTGTCTACTGCAAGGTCGGAGAGGTAGCAACAAAATGAAAAATCACTGAGTGCTCTGGAGACGCCGACCAGGATATTTCCAGACCAGGCCGTCACGAGAATATTTCCGTATTCCAGCATTTTTAAAATTCGTTCAGGCTCGTCCACCGGCCTTCGCTCACTTAGGGTTGAGCGCCTTAATACATCGATAAAATCCTTCGGTGATATTTTAGCATCACTACGATAAATAATTCCGTCCATACGTTTACTAAGAAATCTGTCGCTTTCATTTGCCACTACATCTTCACGAGGTAATTCCAATGATGGTTGTCCGGTGCCGCACCCGTCCGTATGTCCAGCAGCTTCTTTTTCATTTGTTGCTGGATGCTCTGAGGCTGAACAGCGGGAAGTTGATATTCTATGCCGTGGATGTTGATCACTGTGATGGGTGCCACGACGGCCGCTGTTCCTGTGCCAAAAGCTTCCGTCAGTGTCTTCTTCTTAAAACCTTCTTCCAATTCATCAATGCTGATTCGTCGCTCTTCAATGGCGATTCCGGATTCACGTGCAAGGGTGAGAATGCAATCACGGGTGATGCCATCCAGGATGGCGGAGTTCAAGGCAGGTGTAACGAGTTTGCCATTCAATACAAACATCACATTCATCATCCCCACCTCGTCGATGTATTTGTGTTCTTTGTGGTCGGTCCAAAGAATCTGGTCAAAGCCTTCTTTTTTAGCCACTTGCGTGGGATAGAAAGCGCCTCCGTAGTTACCGGCACACTTTGCAAATCCTGTACCGCCCTCCGCCGTACGGGTAAAATGCTGCTCTACTTTCAGGCGGAAAGGTTTCGTGTGATATAACCCCACCGGGCTTGTGAGAATGATGAACTTATATTGATCAGCAACTTTCACCCCAAGCCTGGACTCAGAAGCAAAGACAATCGGACGGATGTAAAGTGAAGCACCCTCGGAGGTTGGAATCCAGTCTTTGTCAATTTCTATTAACGCATGAAGAGAATGAATAAACATATCAAATGAGATGCGGGGCATACACATTCGATCCAGAGATTTGGTAATGCGCTCATGGTGTTTATGGGGCCGGAAAATATTAATGCTTCCATCGTCGATCTTAAAAGCTTTCATACCCTCAAAAATCGACTGACCATAATGTAGAGAAAGCATCGCCGGTGACATCTTTAATTCGCCGAAAGGCATAATCACCGGCTCACTCCACTCACCGTTAGTGTACTCAGCCACCAGCATGTGGTCTGAAATGTATTTTCCAAACTCCAGGTTGCTAAAATCAGTTTCTGAAATTCTTGAATGAGACGTTTTCTGAACATCAAAGGCGGTTGCGGTATTCATACGATTAAGTTTTTGTCAAGGTAAAAATAATTTCATTGATTTTGACCAGATGATGGTCGTCATGTTCGGCGTCAAACCAGGCAAGATCAACCGGAGTCATTTGGATTTTCAGTCGTGGATGCAAAGAAGATTTGGTTAAGTCGCCCTCCGAAAGGGATTTATACTTAGTAATGTTTTTAATTCTTGTTTTATGGAAGTAATCCAATACTTTTTCAATGGGCCAGGGATTGTAATCCTGCGGTTCAAATACAGCTGGCGACAACACTGCTACCCCCGCAATCATTTCATCCATCCGCCTACTACCAATCTCATCAACTTCTGCCAGGTGCCCGATGTTTTGTTTAACGGACCATTTATCATTGAATTTCTCTGAAAGAATTCTTTCATCCTGGGCTTTTACTTTATGCTCCAGGCGGACATGTGTCCCTTCCAGTCTTTCAAGATAGAAGGGAAGCATCTCGGGCGGTAAACCAAATACTAATTTTCGTTCAAACCAGGTAAGGGTCTTCATATAACTAATTCAGAATGATTTCGTACTTGAGCACCAAAGGGAAATTCGCTGACCGGTTCTTTAAGTACACAGGGTTAAATAAAAATTGTACCTGAAAGGAAAAGTTTAGCCTGTCCGCTTATTTCAACACGATCGCCTTTCATCTTACATTTTAG
>JAYVRH010000176.1:0-2195 GCA_043776495.1 Cyclobacteriaceae bacterium | reverse complement strand
TAAGGTAAGTTTTGGCCCAACAATAGTGAATATTATTGAGTTGTTGATAATGTTTCCGTTGACGGTATAGCTGCTCTTTTTGGACGACGTTCCATCGATGGTCGTAACGGTGGTCTCTGTGAACACAAGGGTTGGGCAATTATTACAATTTGTGGCTGGCTCGTTGTCCAATGGATCTGTGCACCCGCTGGTCTCTATGCTGACCAGGGTCCAGGAACCAAGTAACGGAGAGCTTTGAACCGGTACCACGTCCTTCTTGTTGCATGAGATCATAACGATGAGCGCAATACTAAAGAATAGGAGCGAGGATACCTTCTTCAAATGCACCCAATGATTGTTCATATTTCTCCTCAACAACATTGACGAAATTCTTACGCGAAATTTAATTGACAGCATCAAGACTCACGAGCGTATTCAATAAAACATTGGCGCCCATTTCTATTTGCTCCGGACTGCTGTATTCATTCACCGCATGACTGATTCCGTTTTTTGAAGGAATGAAAATCATGGCGCTGGGATACCTTGATGAAAGCAATTGCGCATCGTGGCCGGCGCCGCTGATCATTTTTCTACTTGTATAACCAAGATCGTCACAACTTCTTTTGATGGCGTTGACAATGCCTGGGTCAAATTTTACCGCTTCGATATCAACAAGGGATTCCCACACTGCCGAGAGACCGTTGAATGATTTATCCATTTTAATAAACTCTGAAAGTGCGGCCAAAGACTTTTCAGCGACGGCATCATGAGGGTGACGCAAATCAATGGTGGCAATGACCTTTTCAGGAATGACATTGATTACATTAGGAAAAACCTGAATGGAGCCAATCGTAATCAATAGTCCTTTTACCGATTCACATAGTTCTCGCGCTTGCACCGAAAGGCAACTCATCGCATGATATGCATCCCTTCTCATGGCGATGGGAGTCGTCCCGGCATGAGCAGGGCTACCTTTGATGGTAAGTCTTTTCCAATGGATGGCTTGCACACCCTCCACCACCCCAATGTCAATTTGTTCGTTTTCCAATATAGGACCTTGTTCGATGTGCAGTTCTACGAATTTTTCAATCGACCACGCGCCGCACTTCAGGCTGCCTAGGTATCCCGTCCTGGTGAGCTCTTCCAAAACGGGGGCTTGATCATCTGCTGCTTTTGAGATTAATAAACCCGGTAACAGCTCAGGATTCGAATACGCCAGGCTTCCCATCATGTCTGGCGTAAATCTTGTCCCCTCTTCATTTGTAAAGTTGGCTAGTACAAGGGTATGGAACGGTTCATAATTTTGTTCTTTCAATGTTTCTATTACTTCAAGGCCAGCAGTCACCCCAAGTGCGCCATCGTAATATCCGCCTGTCGGCACCGTGTCCAAGTGAGAACCAGTTCCGATGATTCGATCCGACTTCCCTTTCCAGACGCAAAAAATATTTCCGATCTGGTCGATGTGTATGGTGAGGCCAAGCTCTTTTGCCCAATGGACCAATAAGTCGCGGGCTTTTTTATCTTCATTTGACAAGGCAGGCCTCGATACTCCACCTCCAATTAATTGACCGATCTTATTGATATCAATGAGCCTTTGCGAAAGGCGCTTGATGTTTATTCGACGTTGCATATTAAACTCACCTGATATTGTATCCGTTCACGGGTCCTCCATGCAGGAATTTCTCAGGTGTCATAACGCCATCCTTTTTATATACACCGCCATCCTTCATGACAAATCTCACATTTCTTAAGGCATCAATCTGTTCCAAAGGATTGCCTGTGACGGCGATGAGATCTGCGGCCAAACCTACTTTGATGGGACCGCGTGTCGACTCAGTCTCACTGCATTTGTAGCCGTTGATGGTCATGGCTCGAAGGATGTCTACGTTTGGAATTTTAGCTGCCTTCCATGTTTCGATGAACTCGATGGATACTTCACCGCGCGATTTTCCAGGAACGTAGTAGTCTGCATCCGTAGAATAAGTGAGTGGCACCTTGTTGTCATAAGCATTTCTCAGGCTCGCGACAGTCTTGGCGTAGCGCTCCGGCGTGGTGTGCTCAGAAAGGGTAATGGGTGTCTCAGTGCCCGCGCGCCAGATTCCTTTCTTCGCCATGAGTTTATGCAGTTCATCATTCATACCAGAATCATGAGCGATGGACCAGATGCCTGCTTCGATCGCACGTCGTGCACCATCCACCGTCTGGCAATGGCCTTC
>JAYVRH010000175.1:0-2196 GCA_043776495.1 Cyclobacteriaceae bacterium | reverse complement strand
CGTCAGATCGATGCTTCAATCAAAAGCAAACTGAAAGCATTGAGTCTAAAATTCAATGAGAACTATTTTGTGAAGGAAATTTAAGAACAACGATTAACAGAATAATATGGCAGAGATCAGACCTGAAGAAGTTTCCGCAATCTTGCGAGAGCAGCTTTCACAATCCCGAACGGATGCTGAGTTGGAAGAGGTTGGCACTGTGCTGACCATCGGTGATGGAGTGGCTCGGATTTACGGCCTTACAAAGGCTCAGGCCGGAGAATTAATCCAATTTGAGAATGGGCTCCGTGCGCTGATACTAAATCTCGAGGAAGACAATGTGGGCGCTGTGTTACTAGGAGATCCTAAAGGCATTAAGGAAGGGGCGATTGTTAAGCGTACCGGTGAGATTGCTTCAATAAAAGTAGGTGATGGTGTGTTGGGGCGCGTTGTGGACACCTTGGCTAAACCTATCGATGGGAAAGGACCACTCACAGGGGAACTTTATGAAATGCCGTTGGAGCGCAAAGCGCCTGGTGTCATCTTCCGCCAGCCTGTAAATGAGCCACTTCAGACCGGTATCAAAGCCATCGATTCCATGATTCCTATTGGCCGCGGTCAACGCGAGTTGATTATTGGCGACCGCCAGACTGGAAAGACTGCTGTGGCGATTGACGCGATCATTAACCAGAGGGAATTTTACGAACAGGGCAAGCCAGTGTACTGCATTTATGTTGCCATTGGACAAAAAGCTTCTACTGTTGCATCGGTAGCTGCCACCCTTGAAAAGGCAGGAGCGCTCCCTTACACTGTCATCGTTTCCGCCTCTGCTTCCGACCCTGCTCCTATGCAATTTTATGCACCCTTTACAGGTGCTGCCATTGGAGAGTTTTTTAGAGACACTGGTCGTCCAGCGCTTGCGATTTATGATGATTTATCGAAGCAGGCGGTATCATACCGCGAAGTTTCTTTGCTCCTAAGGAGGCCTCCCGGGCGTGAAGCGTATCCAGGGGATGTATTTTATCTCCACTCACGCCTTCTGGAAAGAGCTGCAAAGATTATCAACAATGATGCATTGGCACAGCAGATGAATGATCTTCCTCCCTCGATCAAGCACCTTGTAAAAGGTGGGGGCTCACTTACAGCGCTTCCCATTATTGAGACCCAGGCCAATGATGTTTCTGCTTACATCCCAACAAACGTAATCTCAATTACCGATGGGCAGATATTCCTTGAGACCAACTTATTTAATTCGGGTATTCGCCCAGCGATTAATGTAGGGATTTCAGTATCCCGCGTCGGTGGGTCTGCGCAGATCAAATCGATGAAGAAAGTGGCAGGAACCCTTAAGCTGGACCAGGCGCAGTTCCGTGAACTGGAAGCCTTCTCGAAATTCGGGTCAGATCTTGATGCTTCTACCAAACTTACGATAGAACGAGGTAGGAGGAATACTGAAGTATTGAAGCAACCTCAGTATCAGCCCGTGCCGGTTGAAGAACAGGTAGCGATATTGTCTGCTTCTACACGTGGATACCTTGATAAAGTTCCAATCAATAAAGTGAAGGAGTTTGAAAAAGAATTCCTTGACTTACTCAAAGCGCAATACAGAAGTATCTTAGATAACTTCAAAGCCGGTAAGATTGAGGATTCTGATATGGATGCAATTAAGAAGATTTCAGCGGAGATAGCTTCGAAATACTAATATGAATCATAAGATTAAGGAGTTTTACAACCTTATATGGCGAGTTTAAAAGAAGTTAAGACGCGAATTGGTTCGGTGACAAGCACTCAGCAAATAACCAAAGCCATGAAAATGGTGGCGGCGGCAAAGTTGCGCAAGTCCCAGGAACGCATTTTACAGATGCGTCCATTTGCTCAAAGGATGACCAACATCATGCAGAACCTTTCTGGAAATTCTGATGGTGATAATTGGTACAGCAAAGCGAGAACAGAAGAGAAAATCCTCATAGTAGCCATCAGTTCTGATCGGGGATTATGCGGATCATTTAATTCAGCTGTTATTAAGGCTGCTCTTCGCCTGATCGAAGAAAAATATGCCGCCCAACACGCCAGGAAGAATGTAACCATCCTTCCCATCGGAAAAAAATCATTTGAGTATTTCAGCAAACGCCAATTTCTTTACAAAGGAGACTTTGCTAATTTATTCTCTAGTCTATCTTTTGACAAAGTTTCAGAGGCGGGTCAATATATGATGGA
>JAYVRH010000174.1:0-2198 GCA_043776495.1 Cyclobacteriaceae bacterium | reverse complement strand
TCTTTTACGATGATGCGTCGGTTTTCGATTTTATTTGGATAGATATCCACTACCTCGGAGGAGATCGTTCCTCCAGCCACTTCCTTTATCAACATCGCGGCCCGCTTCAAAGCGTAGACGGTAGCAAGTGGATCGGTGCCACGGGTGAAGCGAAATGAGGCGTCCGTCTTTAACTGATGATAATTGCTGGTCTTGCGAATAAATTCAGCGGAGAAGCAGGCGCTCTCAAGAAAAATGTTTTTTGTAAGACCTGAAATTCCTGATTTAATCCCTCCAAATACTCCCGCAATACACATTCCTTCTGTTGAATTGCATATCATCAGGTCATTCTCAGTCAGTGTCCTTTCCTTGCTGTCAAGCGTCGTAAACTTTGCACCTCCAATGGCTGTCTTTACAATCACCTTGTTGCCTGTGATCTGATCAGCATCAAAAGCGTGGAGGGGTTGTCCCAGTTCGTGACAAACAAAGTTTGTGATGTCAACGATGTTATTGATGGGCGTCAATCCAATTGAAAGCAGCCTGTTTTTTAACCACGAGGGTGATTCTTTCACCGTCACACCGGAAAGGGTCAACCCAGAATAGCGCGGGCAAGCCTCTGAATTTTCCACATTAATCTCAATGGGAAGGTTCTTGTTATCGATCATAAAGGCCTCCACGGAAGGCCAGCTTATGTCCCGGTCTTTTGCTGCCTTGAGATCACGGGCCACTCCGATGTGTGATGCGGCATCCGCCCGGTTGGGGGTCAATCCAATTTCAATGATGTGATCAGATTCGACCTTGTAGAACTCAGCAGCAGTGGTTCCATTGGCCACCTTTGTATCCACTACAATGATTCCCGCATGGCTTTGGCCTAACCCAATTTCGTCTTCGGCGCAGATCATTCCTTCGCTCTGCTCTCCCCGGATTTTAGTGGGTTTGATAATGAAGGGATCTCCTTTTGTTGGATGGACTGTTGTTCCAGGCAAGGCTACCACCACTTTCTGACCCGCTGCCACATTGGGAGCTCCGCACACGATGTGTAATGGATTGGGCTGCCCCACGGCCACGGTGGTGATTGAAAGTTTATCCGCATTTGGATGCTTGCCGCAGGTGAGTACCTCACCGATGACGAGTCCCTTTAAACCGCCTTTAATTGAATCAAAAGGGTGGATGCTTTCAACTTCCAGTCCGGTAGATGTCAGTGTTTGTGCAATTTCCTCCGGCGATTCCGGTAAGTGGATATACTCTTTAAGCCAGTTGTACGAGATCGTCATTTCAAAAAAAGGAATGTCAAAGAAAGGGTTTTTGCCACTAAGACACAAAGGGGCAATATCAGTAGGCAGTAGGCATCCCGATAACTATCGGGAGAGTAGGCAATAGGCCTCTGAATTCAATTACCTCCATCATATTGCACTTACCTGCCGTCACTGAGATAGAATTCCACCGCATAGGATATTTCACCTTCTGAGAAACTGTCTTTATTTCAGATTTTGGCAACTGTCAACTTATGGTTTTTCAAATGAGTATTCAGAAATCCCAATCCAATCCAAGTTTGTCTTTCAAATCGTTGAGGTACGGATGCTTTTCAGCTAAGTGCTCAAATTTCTCCTTAGATGTATAAAGTACCTTTTTGCCGGACGCCTTCTGTACGCTGACATGGATGTTAAGCTCAGTATTTTGAAGCCGGTCTCTTAGAAACTTTATGAAATCAAGACGGAAGTTTTCCAGGAGTGTTTCCTCCACAGGGTTGGTTAGCATAACGGAAATAATAGGGTGCTCGAACTGAAATTCCCTCTTTAGAATTTGATACTCCGCTGTCTGATCTTTGCGCTGTTCAGCAAATTCATCCCATATCTCCTTTAGTCTTTCAAGAACAACCGGCCGATTGACAATGGGGTCGATAATTTCAGCAATCTTTTCTACTGATTTTTTTTCGGTAGTGGGGTTAAGGATGCTTTGAAGGTTTGGAGTGGTCTTTAGTTTAGTACTCTTTACCGGCGGCGTGAAGGATTCCGGAACAATGACGGGGGATGGTACAGGTGCTGCAACCGCGATCGGTTCAGTCGCTTCATTCGTTAATTCAATTTTTTTTTTAACCCCGCCGGAGCAGCAGGTTCAGCTATTTCTGAATGTCCGTTGGAATTTCCCTTAAATGTTGACTTCACGTGCGCCATTTTCATCAGCGCCAATTCTACCAGCAGGCGCTGATTCTTGCTCAT
>JAYVRH010000173.1:0-2201 GCA_043776495.1 Cyclobacteriaceae bacterium | reverse complement strand
TCTTTGAGGATTACTCCCCTGACAGTCAGGAAAAGGAGAAGTTTGATTTTCTGTTCAGGGTCATTCAATACATTGAGCGCCAGGTGGTGCTTTTTGATTCTATTGAAGACGCCTCGTTTGAACAGATGAATGACCTTCGTGGAAAAGGTTCGGTGGCGGCCCTCTTACTTCGTACAGAGACGGATGGCAAGAGGGAGGCGCTTCGCAGAAGCATGGATGATTTTTCAATTCGGGTCGTGCTGACAGCGCACCCAACTCAATTTTATCCCGGACACTTATTGGCAATCCTCACGGATCTGGAGACCGCCATCCGCCAAAATGATTTGCCACAAATAAATCTCCTGTTACAGCAATTGGGAAAGACGGGATTTATTAACAATCAGAAGCCAACGCCTT
Organism: Cyclobacteriaceae bacterium; assembly: GCA_043776495.1. Taxonomy (GTDB): domain Bacteria; phylum Bacteroidota; class Bacteroidia; order Cytophagales; family Cyclobacteriaceae; genus ELB16-189. The sequence goes on along the minus strand of JAYVRH010000173.1, from coordinate 1,805 downwards.
TTGATGAGGCTGTGAGTCTTTGTTGGTATCTCGAAAATATTTTTTACCAGGCGGCACCGGCCATTGTATATCAGTTGATGAAGGGTCTCAACATTACACTCGAAGAATGGAAGAACGATAGGCTCATCACGATTGGCTTCTGGCCTGGTGGCGACCGCGACGGAAATCCTTTTGTCACGACGCCCATCACCCTTCAGGTGGCGCAACGCCTTCGTCATGGCATTCAGCGCAACTATTATCAGGATGTTCGTCAACTGAAACGCCGTTTAACTTTTGAGGGGGTGGAGTCACTCGTACAAAAGATTGAGAGAAGATTATATGGGACTCTGTATGGCGGTGAGGCCTATAAGAATGCCGCTGAATTGATTGACGAATTGTACCAGATCCGCGGGATACTCATCGAACGTCATGGTGGACTGTTTCTTGACTTGCTGGAACAATTTATACTGAAAGTAAAAATATTCGGATTTCATTTCACCTCCCTTGATATCCGGCAAGACGGCCGAAAGCATGAATCGGTACTAAGGAGTATTTTGGAGAAGAATAAGAACGAGAAAATTGTTTTTGACCAACCATCGGACCGTAGGAAGCTGGAAGAACTATTGAAAGTTTCTGTGGATGAATCTTCATTTTCTGTAGATGATCCTCTGATTGCAGAAACGATTGCCAGCTTCAAAGCGATCAAAGTCATCCAAGAACAAAACGGACCGCAAGGATGTCACCGGTATGTGATCAGCAACTGTCAAAGTGCCTTTCACATTGTTCAGGTATTTCAACTCGCAAAATGGCTGGTAGCAGAAGACGATGTGTTGCCACTGGACGTTGTTCCCCTTTTTGAGTCTATCGAAGACCTTGGACATGCGCAGTTGATCATGGAAGAGATTTATCAAATTCCTGAATACCGGCAACATCTCAAGCAGCGAGGCAATAGGCAAACCATCATGTTGGGTTTTTCGGATGGCACCAAAGATGGCGGTTACTTGAGAGCCAATTGGTCTATATTCAGGGCCAAAGAATTACTCACGGAAGTTTCGCGCAAGTTTGGGATTTCGGCGCTATTCTTCGATGGTCGGGGAGGCCCACCCGCAAGAGGAGGAGGTAACACCCATGATTTTTATGCTTCGTTGGGTGATACCATAGAAAACAATGAAGTACAGGTGACAATACAAGGGCAAACAATCAGTTCCAACTTCGGGAAGGTCGCTTCTTGTCAATACAATCTTGAGCAACTCCTTTCGGCAGGATTGGAAGGAAGGATATTCAGTAATCCATCCAACCATTTGTCCAATGATAATAAGAAGTTACTCGATCAATTGGCGGAGGCAGGTCATCGTTCTTACCTGGACTTGAAGCTTGATCCCAAATTTGTTCCATACCTCGAGAAGGTAACACCGTTGCCATTCTTTGGTGACACGAACATCGGATCACGGCCAGTGAAACGATCCGGAGATAGTCTAAAATTTGAAGACCTTCGTGCGATACCCTTTGTGGGCTCCTGGGCGCAAATGAAACAAAATATCCCTGGCTTTTATGGTGTGGGTAGTGCGCTTAAAGAATTAAAGGAGAAGGGACGGTGGAATGAGCTGCAAACGCTTTATAAACAATCACTTTTCTTTCGCACACTGATCGGAAACAGCATGATGTCCTTAACGAAATCATTTTATCCCGCAACGGCCTATTTGGCCCAGGACAAAGAGTTTGGAGATTTTTGGAAAAAGATGTTTAAAGAATTTGAGCTTTCGATAAAGATGATTCTGGACCTTTCTATCATGCCCGAGTTGATGGAGAACAACCCCTCGATTCGT
>JAYVRH010000172.1:0-2202 GCA_043776495.1 Cyclobacteriaceae bacterium | reverse complement strand
TAAAAGCGGAATTGGCGGAACTTGACATATCATCCAAGCTTGTCGGGAAGACTAAAAACATTTTTACACTTGGAATCGCCTACTGGCTATTCCATCGCCCGCTGGAGCCTACCGTCAACTGGATCAATAAGAAATTCAAAGGCAAAGACGATGTGATCCTGGCCAATATCCATGCTCTGCGTGCAGGATGGAATTATGCTGAGAAAAACCAGGAGTTTAAGAAACAATATGTCGTCGACCGGTCTCAGCTTGCTGCCGGAAGGTACCGTAACATCACGGGAAACGAAGCAGTAGCAGTGGGTCTGGTAGTAGCGGCACGGAAGGCTAAACTCCCTTTGTTCCTGGGATCTTATCCCATCACACCCGCGACAGACATTCTTCATGCCATCTCGGGATATAAAAAATATGGTGTAAAACATTTGCAGGCAGAAGATGAAATTGCCGGCATCTGCAGCGCCATCGGAGCAGCATTTGGTGGAAGTCTTGCCGCCACAACCACCAGCGGTCCTGGCCTGTCATTAAAAACAGAAGCCATGGGACTGGCAGTCATCACAGAACTTCCACTCATCATCGTGGATGTGCAGCGGGCAGGTCCATCCACCGGCTTGCCAACAAAAACTGAGCAAGGAGATTTGCTGATGGGCATGTTCAGCCGTCATGGTGAAGCACCGATGCCGATACTGGCAGCGGCCAGTCCTTCGGATTGTTTTGACATCACCTTGGAGGCAACCCGCATAGCGCTTAAGTATATGACGCCGGTTCTTGTGTTAACCGATGGATATATCGGACAGGCGTCAGAACCATGGAAGATTCCCACCGTCGCCATGCTTCCGGAGATCACTCCATACTTTGCACAAGACATATCGCAATTTGCTCCCTATAAACGCGATGAAAAAACCTTGCGCCGACAATGGGCCATTCCAGGCTTTGAAGGAATGGAACATCGTATCGGAGGTCTTGAAAAAGAAGATGGCTCTGGAAATGTAAGTAGCGATGCCGCCAACCATGAAAAAATGGTGAGACTGCGGCAGGAAAAAATTGACCGCATTGCGTTGGACATCCCGGAAGCCGTCGTTGAAGGCGAAGAAGAAGGTGATTTATTGATGATTAGCTGGGGAAGTACCTACGGTGCCGCCAAGACTGCATTCGAGCAGATCAAAGCCAGTGGATACCCTCTTTCCTTTGTGCATCTGAGGTATATGAATCCATTTCCAAGAAATCTTAAAGAAATTCTCGCACGGTTTCAAAGGGTTCTTGTACCCGAGTTGAATATGGGGCAACTAAAATTCATGCTGCAGGGAAAGTACCTGAAGCCGATCATCGGATTTAATAAAATGCCCGGAAGGCCATTCAGGTCAAGCGAATTGGTAGAGGAATTGACGAGTTTGTTAACGCAAAAAGAAATTCTTGTATGAAAACTGTTGTAGATGAACTGCTGGAAAGGCCACATACGGGAGGCCTGGTGTACACCGCCAAAGATTTCAAACCAAATGTTGATGTCAGATGGTGTGCCGGCTGCGGAGCCATCTCAGTCTTATCGCCCGCACAACGACTGATGCCCGACCTGGGGGTGTCAAAAGAAAAAATTGTGTATGTGTCTGGCATCGGTTGCTCCGGAAGGTTTCCTTATTACATGGACACCTATGGATTTCATTCCATTCATGGACGTGCGCTGGCCATCGCATCGGGGCTCAAAATTGCCAGGCCCGAACTGAGCGTTTGGGTGGTCATGGGTGATGGCGACAACATGAGCATTGGCGGCAACCATTTTATTCATACTTGTCGCAGGAACGTGGACCTTAACATCATGATGTTTAATAATGAAGTTTACAGCCTTACCAAAGGGCAATACTCACCCACCTCGCATAGGGGCCAGATCACAAAGTCCTCTCCCTTGGGCGCCTTGGATGATCCTTTTAATCCGGTGGCGCTGGCGTTGGGCTCCGGTGCAACTTTTGTAGCACGTGGTCATGACAAAGATCGCACACAACTTCAGCAACTTTTAAAGCGCGCCTCGGAGCATAAAGGGGCTGCCTTCATTGAGATCTATACAAACTGCCGCATCTTTAATGACGGGGCTTTCGATCTTTACACCAACGCGGATACCCGGGACAACTCTACCATCCTTCTGGAGCATGGTAAGCCACTGGTCTTTGGTAAAACCAAGAACAAAGGAATTATTCTGGATGGCTATACTCCACG
>JAYVRH010000171.1:0-7146 GCA_043776495.1 Cyclobacteriaceae bacterium | reverse complement strand
ACGCGCATGTTCAGCGACACGTTGAGTTGGGTTCATTTCTGGGGATGGCAGTTGATCATACTGGCTGCTGCGATTTCTCTGCCGCTGGGCATGACTTCCTCGAAAGAGTATGCGGAGTTGGAATGGCCGATTGACATCGCAATCGCAGTGATTTGGATTGTCTTTGGGTGGAATATGATCGGCACGATCATTAAGAGGAGAGAGCGACACATGTACGTGGCGATCTGGTTTTACATCGCTACGTTCGTCACGGTAGCAGTTTTACATGTGGTGAACTCTTTGGCAATGCCAGTCAACCTCTTCAAGAGTTATTCAGCATATGCGGGGGTTCAAGATGCTCTGGTGCAGTGGTGGTATGGACATAATGCAGTTGCCTTTTTTTTAACCACACCCTACCTCGGAATGATGTACTATTTCCTTCCGAAAGCAGCCAATCGTCCGGTTTATTCCTATAAGCTGTCCATCATCCACTTCTGGTCTCTCATCTTTATTTACATCTGGGCTGGCCCACATCATTTATTATATACTTCCCTACCCGATTGGGCGCAGTCCCTGGGCGTTGTCTTTTCAATCATGCTGATTGCGCCATCATGGGGCGGAATGCTCAACGGGCTGATGACATTACGAGGTGCCTGGGACAGGGTACGCGAAGAGCCGGTTTTGAAATTTATGGTAGTGGCCGTGACGGCATACGGTATGGCAACGTTGGAAGGCCCCTTATTATCATTAAAAAATGTCAATGCCATTGCACATTTTACGGATTGGATCGTCGCTCACGTTCACGTGGGTGGTTTGGGTTGGAACGGCTTCCTTATTTTTGGTATCTTATATTGGATGGTGCCACGCATGTGGAATACGAAATTATTCTCGACATCATTGGCCAATGTTCACTTTTGGCTGGGGACACTAGGCATCATCTTTTACGCCCTGCCGATGTATGTTTCGGGGGTGGTACAAAGCCTGATGTGGAAGGAGTTCAACGCCGAGGGTTTTTTAGTGTACAAAAACTTTCTGGAGACTACGGTTCAAATACTTCCTCTTCATATGCTTCGTGCCACAGGTGGTGGACTCTACCTCACAGGCGCGATCATCATGACCTATAACCTGATCAAAACTGCATATTCGGGAAACTTCATCGCTAATGAAGCTGCCGAAGCGGCCCCTCTGGCTAAAGAATATGTGGCTCCTGCAAGCAGTGGATGGCACCACCGGATTTTGGAACATAAGCCTGTCCTGTTTACTGTCCTGTCCCTGATCGCGATTATCATCGGTGGCATTGTGGAGCTGGTCCCCACCTTTCTTATCAAGTCAAATATTCCAACCATCGCCAGTGTGAAGCCTTACACTCCACTGGAATTGCATGGTCGCGACATTTACATACGCGAAGGATGCGTGAATTGTCATACCCAAATGGTGCGACCTTTCCGTTCGGAAACTGAACGCTATGGTGAGTATTCGAAGGCTGGTGAATATGTGTATGACCATCCTTTCCTTTGGGGCTCAAAACGGACGGGTCCGGATTTGCAACGCACGAGTGGAAAGTATTCTAATGCATGGCATTACAATCACATGCTTGCTCCCGATGCGGTTTCAACGGGGTCAATCATGCCACCCTACCCCTGGTTGTTTGAGCAGAACATCGACAAAAGCCAAACCGAAAAAAAGATCTGGGCCTTGCGGAAGTTGGGTGTCCCTTACGAGGAAGGTTATGAATCAATTGCCAATGATGAGCTTGATGCTCAGGCTTCAGGCATCATGGAGAATTTGAAAGCCGATGGGATCGAAGTTATGCCAGAGACAGAGATCATCGCATTGATTGCCTATTTGCAGCGATTGGGAAAAGACATCAAGGCTGAAAAAACGGCCAAAATAGAATAGTCAAACTTGAAAAGCTATGTATAATAATGTTCTTCAAAGCATCGAAAATATTGCCATCTGGCCTGTGGTTTCGTTTGTAATCTTTTTCTTGTTTTTTATCTGCCTGTTGTGGTGGGTATTTACTGCCGACAAAAAGTTTATCAAATACATGGAAAATCTTCCGGCAAGCGACGGTTACCCGGCTCCACAAACTGACGACACCCACCAATCCGCATCTCAAAACTAAAACATATGAAAAAAATTGTTTTGATATTCTCCTCTTTGTTAACGTCTTTACTATCAACTGCCCAGGGATTAAGCAGTTCTTCCACAAAAGGCTTTTGGGACGACCCGTTTAACGACCCTCTGTTTTCGATATACTTAGTGGCATTCTTTGTTTTTGTGGTGATTCTCTTGACGCTTGTTGTGGCGTTCCTGATGCTTCGGGTACTCCGGATGTTTATCGAGGGCGCGGCTCAGGAAAGGGCCACAAAATTGGGGATACCATATGTGGTACCGCAGAGCTGGTGGTCAAAATTCTGGCAAGATGCAAATGCCATGGTGCCCATTGAAAAAGAAAAGGACATTGAACTTGATCATAATTATGATGGCATTCGTGAATTGGACAATCATCTGCCCCCATGGTGGAAAGGATTGTTCTATGGATCAATGGTATTTGCAGTCATATATATGGTGATGTATCATTTTTCAGACAACCTTCCTTTATCCGGACAGGAGTACGAGAATGAATTGTCGTATGCCGCAGAAGAAGCCAGGATTTTCAAGGCATCCCAACCTGTGACTTTGATTGATGAAAGTACGCTCACCTTTACCAATGACGCTGCCATGATCGCAAAAGGAAAAGTAGTATTTATGAGTAGCAACTGTGGATCCTGTCACCGGAATGACGGTGGTGGAAACATGATTGGCCCCAATCTGTCCGATGAATACTGGTTGCATGGTGGTGATGTCAGGAACGTCTTCGCTACAATCAACAAGGGAGTAGTGGAAAAGGCGATGCCAGCCTGGGGCAAGACCATGAGCCAAAAAGATGTTCTGAATGTGGCTTATTATGTCATGAGCTTGAAGGGGTCAAATCCACCAAATCCCAAAGCCCCGCAGGGAGAATTGTTTAAGCCAAAACCGAGTGCTACACCAACGGATAGCACTAAGGTGACAATGAACAGATGAGGTCATTTCAAAAATAAATAGAGTGCAATGCATAGCATAGGGATATAGAATTAATAGCCATTTGGGTATAAAATATTGCCGCAAAAGTAATGAGCGAAGAAGTAACACAGCCCGGCGATGATTTATATCGCTATGATGAAGAGTTTCGTGATACGATTGCCACAGTCGATGAAAAAGGCAAGAGGATTTGGCTCTTTCCGAAAAAACCTGGTGGCACCCTTCACCGGTGGCGGGTGGTGGTTACCGTGTTTTTGCTGTCTATTTTCTTTGCCGGACCTTTTATAACAATTGGCGGTCGTCCTTTACTCTTGTTGAATGTCTTTGAGCGGAAGTTCGTCATACTGGGTCAGGCATTCTGGCCCCAGGATTTCGTTTTGCTGGCGATTACCCTGATCACGCTTTTTGTTTTCATTATCCTGTTTACGGTGGTCTTCGGCAGAATCTGGTGTGGATGGATGTGTCCTCAAACGCTCTTTATGGAAATGGTCTTTAGAAAAATCGAGTATTGGATTGAGGGTGATGGACCTGCGCAGAGGAGATTGAGTAGAGTACCGATGAGTTTGGAAATATTGGCGAAAAAGACACTCAAACACGCTTTGTTTATTCTGATCTCCATTATGATTGCCCATACCGCTATGGCTTATCTGATTGGCATTGACCAAACGTTCGAAATCATTCACCATTCCCCAGCTGAAAATCTTGGTGGTTTTATCGGGCTCGTGGCGTTTACAGTTATATTCTATGGAGTATTTGCCAGATTTCGGGAGCAGGCGTGCATTGCAGTTTGTCCATATGGAAGACTTCAGGGTGTATTATTGACAAAGGATTCGATCGTGGTAGCCTACGATTGGTTGCGCGGTGAACCACGGGGTAAAATCAAGAAGAATGTAGCCGTTGAAAAATCCGGAGATTGTATCGACTGCAAATTATGTGTACACGTTTGCCCTACGGGTATTGACATTCGGCATGGAACCCAGCTCGAATGTGTAAACTGCACAGCTTGTATTGATGCTTGTGATGAAGTCATGCTCAAGATCAACAAACCAAAGGGGTTGATCCGGTACGCCTCTTACAATTCAATCCAGCATGTCGTAGCAAAGCTCATCACTCCAAGGGTAATGGGGTATTGCTTTGTACTCCTGGCGCTCATGACCCTTCTAAGCTTTTCATTGCTGACGCGGTCCGATGTGGAAACTAACGTGTTTAAAGTTTCTGGCACTTTATACCAACGGAGTGAGGGCGATTTCATTACGAATCTCTACAACGTCGAATTTGTCAACAAAACATTTGAGGACATGCCATTGGAAATTAAAGTTGAGTCCCCCGCGACAGCAACGCTCGTGAAGCCCGATGGCAATCCCATTATAGTTCCAGCCGGCAGCATGCTGAAGGCAATCTATTTCATAAAATTGCCTGCTTCGGATATCACTTCAGGCAGGACAATCATTATGCTCGGGGTATATAATGATGGAAAACAGCTTGAAGAGGTTAAAGTAAAATTCATTGGACCGATCACGAACAAATCAAAGACACAATCATTATGAATTGGGGAAAATGGATCATTGTTTCATTCGTGCTGTTTGCTCTGTTTATTGGCGCTCTGGTAACCGTTTGCCTTCGGGAGGACATCAGTCTGGTATCTAAGAATTATTACCAGGAGGAATTGAATTACCAACAACAAATCGAGCGCATGAACAATGCAAACGAACTGGTCAACAAGCCCACGATCTCCGTGAAGGGTGTTTTGTTGGAAGTACAGTTTGACCAATTTAATAGCTTCGAGCAGGGCAAACTAAAATTATTCCGTCCCTCCGACACGCACCTGGACAGGCAATATGTTCTGAGGGCATCTCCGGAAGGAATGCAGTACTTTGATATTAGTTCTTTGGCCAAAGGGATGTATCATGCAAGAATGACATGGACCATGAAGGGAAAGGAATATTTCATTGAAGATACCATAACGCTCTAGATCAATGTGGCTCACTGCACTATTAATGGGATTGGCTGGAAGCCTGCATTGTGTCGCGATGTGCAGCCCGCTGGCAATTGCAGTAACCAATTTAAGGCGACCATTTTTAGTGAACCGCATCCTCTACAATGGTGGCAGAATTCTTACCTATGGAATGCTGGGTGCTTTGGTGAGTACTTTTGGGTCCCTGTTCAAATTATCCGGATTTCAAAATATACTCACCATCGGATTGGGGTGCCTGCTGGTCATGCTGGGACTGACCGGCATCAGTCATCTCCGCATACCCTTTTTCACGGGGATTATTCAAAAATTCACTTTGAAAATCAAGCAATTCTTTTCAGAATTTCTGAAGAAAAAGTCATTCTTTTCCATTGGTATGATGGGGATGTTGAACGGTTTGTTGCCTTGCGGCCTGACTTATCTGGCTTTAACTTATTGTTTGACATTGTCTGGCGGTATCGATGGATTCTTCTTTATGTTAATCTTCGGAGCCGGGACTTTGCCTGTCATGATTGGCTTGTCATCTGTATTTCAATTCATGATCAACCGTTGGAAACTTAATTTCAGAAGTTTGACCACGATGGTCATGCTTGCACTCGGAGTTTTGTTGATCACAAGAAGCATCTACGGTCAGCACCACGCTCCTGTCATTTCTGGCACAGTTGAAAACATTGTGGTCTGTAAGTGAGTTAGAATACTTTTGAATGGCATGTGCGGCTCCTTGTTCATTGGAGCGTAATTCGCCTTGGAAGGGATTTAAGGTGATCTGGAGAAAAGTTCATGGCCACGTATGACAAAAGTCATTTTTTGAACTACAGGAGCAAAGTAGGTTTACACAATCATGAAGCTCATTAACATCAAGAGCGGCAAAATTGTAATCTAAATTCTAACAAAAAAATATGAAATACTTACCCATCATTGGCATCATGATATTGACGTTTGCCTGTGCTCCTGAAAAGCCTAAAAATCAGGAGGAATACGCAGAGTCGGTCATTTCTTCCAAGTCCGCTGTTGAAGATGTCATCAAAGATCCTACAAAAGGTATCGGGGCAGTGAAAACAGTAACGCTCAAAGTGCCCATCGAGCAAGAAAGAGTGGGGCGCGGACTTGCGATTTATGAGATGAAGTGTTCTGCCTGTCACAAACTGACCGACGAGCGCCTCGTGGGACCAGGCTGGAAGGAGATCACAAAGCGAAGAAAACCGGAGTGGGTCATGAACATGATCACCAATGTGGACGTCATGTTAGACAAAGATCCTGAAGCGCAGAAATTATTTGAGTTGTGTTTGATGAGGATGCCTAATCAAAATGTTTCGGTGGGTGATGCGCGTGACGTTCTGGAGTTTATGAGAAAAAATGATGGAGAAAAATAGTCTAATTCTTAAATATTTAACTAGAATATTGTTATGAAAAAAGTTATTAACCTCTTGGGACTTCTTCTTTTGATAAGTCCCGCCATGATCTTCATCGGTTGCAAACCGACGGGTCCAAAGGAAGCTGTTATCGGCAATGCAGCGTCAAAAGTTTATGTGGCCCCTGGCAAGTACGATGAGTTTTACAATATTGTCTCCGGGGGTTTCAACGGGCAAATGGCTATTTATGGTATTCCATCCGGCAGGTTGTTTAGGATTGTGCCAGTCTTCTCGCAATTCCCTGAAAATGGATATGGTTATAGCGAGGAAACAAAGCCGATGCTCAACACCTCTCATGGGTACGTGCCCTGGGATGATCTCCACCACATCGCACTTTCTCTCACGAACGGTGAACATGACGGACGATGGGCTTTTGGCAATGGCAATAACACGCCACGCGTGGCGCGAGTAAGTCTAAAGACGTTCAAGACGGAAGAGATCCTCGAGTTGCCCAACAGCGGTGGTAACCACTCATCTCCTTTTATCACAGAAAACAGTGAGTACATCGTGGCAGGTACACGGTTTAGCATTCCCGTGGGTGATAACCGGGATGTGCCAATCAGTACGTATAAAGAAAATTTTAAGGGCACGATCAGTTTTATTAAGGTTGATCCGCAGTCGGGTCACATGAGCATTGGATTTCAATTGAAAACACCGGGTGTAAACTTCGATTTGTCAAGGGCAGGCAAAGGCCCTTCACATGGATGGTTCTTTTTC
>JAYVRH010000170.1:0-2215 GCA_043776495.1 Cyclobacteriaceae bacterium | reverse complement strand
AAGATTTGCCGGAGCCGGAGAGCCTGGAAGTCTAAAAGAAAAAATCGAAGACATTGGGCTCTTGCATAAACTAAACCGATCTAGCGGAGCCATCTCTCTTCACATTCCATGGGATATCCCGGAAGACCACCAAGCCATCCGTGCCCTGGCAGCCTCGCAGGAGATCCGTTTTGATGCCATGAATTCAAATACTTTTCAGGACCAAAAAGATCAGGCGCTCAGTTATAAATATGGATCTCTTCAACATGTTGATAAAGCTGTTCGCGACCAAGCCATTGCCCATAACCTGGAAGTGATCAAACATGGTGTAGCCTTAGGTTCCACCTCGATGACCATTTGGCTCGCCGATGGATCTTGCTTCCCAGGGCAATTGAATTTCAGAAAGGCATTTCAGAATACGTTGGAAAGTTTGCGGAAGATCTATGCAGCATTGCCCTCCAACTGGAAAGTCTTTATTGAATACAAGGCTTTCGAGCCAAATTTCTACTCGATGACGGTGGGTGATTGGGCACAGTCTTTATTATTTACCAGCAAACTGGGAGACAAAGCCTATACCCTGGTAGACTTAGGGCACCACCTTCCACATGCCAACATCGAACAGATCGTTTCCCTGCTTCTCATGGAAAAGAAATTGGGAGGGTTTCATTTCAATGACTCAAAATATGGTGATGACGACCTCACTGTGGGCAGCATCAATCCCTATCAACTTTTTCTGATTTTTAATGAGCTGGTGGAAGGCATGGATGCCCGCAACATGAACCACGCGAACGACCTGGGCTGGATGATTGACGCTTCGCACAATGTAAAGGACCCTCTCGAAGATCTTCTACAATCCGTCGAAGCGATCAAAATTGCTTATGCACAGGCCTTGTTGGTGGATGCAAAAGCCCTTGACAGTGCCAGACAAAAAAATGATGTGGTCCAGGCTCAGGAAATTTTACAGGAAGCCTATCGCACCGATGTGAGACCGTTGATTGCAGAAGCGAGGTTGCGCTCAGGTGGCGCCCTTGATCCGCTCGGCATGTTCCGCGAGTGCAAAGTACGGGAACAACTGATTCGCGAGCGTGGTACTCAACGCATGGCCACTGGACTCTGATCTTCATGAAGCCAACGCCCGTCATCGCCATATTTGACATTGGGAAAACCAACAAGAAGATCATTCTCTTCGATGAAAAGTACAGGTTGTTGCAAGAGGAAGCTGTCCAGTTTGAGGAGATCACGGATGACAACGGGAAACCTTGCGATGACATAGAATCCATAACCCGTTGGGTGAATGACACCATCGCATCCCTGCAACAAAAAAAAGATGTCAACATTAAGGCCTTCAATGTGTCAGCGTATGGAGCCAGTTTCGTTTACCTTGACGCTGACTTCAGAGTTCTCACCCCGCTCTATAATTATCTCAACCCGTACCCTGCCGCACTTCAGAAAAAATTTTATAACGACTATGGCGGAGAATTGGGGCTGTCCATGCAAACAGCCAGTCCGGTTCTAGGCAATTTGAATTCGGGGCTCCAGTTGTATCGCATTAAATATGAACGTCCCACTTTATTCGATTCCATCCAGTATGCTCTTCATCTCCCTCAATACATCAGCCATGTGATTACATCTATGACCTGTTCCGAGATCACGAGCATTGGGTGTCATACACATCTCTGGGATTTTGGCAAGGGCACCTACCATGACTGGGTCAGTCGTGAAGGTCTAGGACAAAAATTGCCGACGATTCAAAAAAGTGACAGTGTACTCAGGATCCATCCCAGGCACAAGGCCGGACCCATTCCGGCGGGCACAGGATTGCATGACAGTTCATCCGCCATCATTCCCTATTTGATGGCCTTTCATGAGCCATTCGTGCTTCTTTCTACTGGAACCTGGTGCATCAGTCTAAATCCATTCAATGCCTTTCCACTCACAGAGGAAGAGCTCAAAAAGGACTGCCTATGTTATCTCAGCTACCAGAGCAAACCTGTCAAGGCTTCGCGGCTGTTTGCCGGAAACGATCATGAAATCCAATCCAAAAGGATTGCTCAGCACTTTAATAAGCCAAAAGATTTTTTCAAAGCGGTGATCTATGATCATGCCCTTATCCATTCCCTTTCAATTTCAGCTGCAATGGAACAAAGGAGAAGACCATTTAGCCGGGGAGCAGAAACCTCGGCTTTCAAAGACCGTGACCTGAGCGCCTTTGCCTCCTGTGAAGAAGCTTATCACC
>JAYVRH010000169.1:0-2220 GCA_043776495.1 Cyclobacteriaceae bacterium | reverse complement strand
TTTCAAACGGGGATGGAGGGCGGCAAAAAGATTTCCTGCAATTACATTATGATTACGTGACGCACCAGACATTGCGAAGATATCACCTTGAAAGAATTCACTTTTCGTGGATGCCTTACGCTCCTGGGCAAGGTATTGCTCAGGCGTGATTTTTATCTTTTGACCGGGGACAGACATGGTTTTTTGGAAAAACAAAGATAGATAAATTCGAGGAGGTTAAAGTTGGGAAGCAGTGGAGGATGAATACCCAGACATCGGAGGAGGTATCTAAAAATCCAGCGAGTTATACGGGAAGGTTTTTGAAGGAGGAGATCCATGTATAATAATAGGCATGAGCATCCCGATGGCTATCGGAGCAGTAGTCAAGTGCTGATGCTCAAACTCCGACGAACTGACCGATAGGTTAGCCAAGTGGTGCCAAAGTTGAAAAACCACTCGTCACACAATGTTCGGTTCCCCTCTCCAAATCTCTAACTTTGCGTCCAGGATGGTCAACAAAAGCCGATTATATTGGACACTGCAAGTGGGAGGCTGGACCCTCTACGCCCTGATTCAAATTATTGGGAGCGTGTTCGCCTCTGAAAGCCAGGGTGTAAGCATTCAGCGTGTGATATTTCTCACTTATGAAGCTATCTTCTGTCTTTTGCTAACACACGGGTTCAGAAATCTCATCAACCGCTGGCGTTGGCTTCAGGCAAGTATGGCGGTTTTGATTCCCCGCGTCATTGCCAGCGTATTTGTCCTTGGCCTCATCATGTACTTTCTAAGGATGCCGATCTCCATTCCATTGGGATTGTACAGCAGCAAAGTAGCGTTTGACCCAAGCAACATTCTCGGTCTCACAGTCATTTATGCCATTATCTTTTTCCTTTGGTGCGTATTGTACTTTATTTATAATTATTTCGAACGGTATAATACTTCACTAAAACTTGAAGCTTCAGTAAAAGAAATTGAATTGAACAATCTAAAATCACAACTTAACCCACATTTTATTTTTAATGCCCTCAACAGCATTCGTGCATTGGTAGATGAAAATCCAGGTAAATCGAAGCTGGCAATCAATCAGCTCTCCAATATTTTGAGAAACTCCCTCACCACCGAGAAGCGGGGACTCACCAAGTTTGAAGATGAATTAAAAATCGTGAAGGATTATCTGGGCCTTGAAAGCATCCGCTTTGAAGAACGGTTGAAAACAGAATTTGAAATTGACCCGGCATCGCGCGGTTTCCTCGTACCTCCCCTGATGATACAGACGCTGGTGGAGAATGGCATCAAACACGGCATCTCAAAACTCACCGCTGGCGGAACAATACAGATGAAAACAACTGTGCATAACGACCGCCTCATTATTCAGATTCGCAACAGCGGCCAGTACCTGAATGGAGTAAGGCGAAATTCAGGGGGATTAGGACTTGAAAACACGAAGCAACGGCTCAAACTAATCTACGGCGGCAAAGCTTCATTTAGAATTATGACCGAAAACGATACTTTTGTTTTGACAGAGATAGAAATACCCCACTTGAGATAAATTCATAAAATGAAAGCACTCATTGTTGATGACGAACGCCTGGCACGGAAAGAGTTGGTGAAATTATTGGAGGAACATCCTTCCATCGAAATCGCGGGCGAAGCACAAAACGCAGATGAGGCCGAGCAAATGATCACCGAACTGAATCCGGATTTATTATTTCTGGATATTCAAATGCCTGGCCGCACCGGCTTTCAATTGCTTGAATCTCTGGATACAGTTCCCATGGTCGTTTTCACGACTGCTTATGATGAATTTGCCATCAAGGCATTTGAAGTAAGCGCCCTTGATTATTTGCTCAAGCCCATCACTGCCGAACGTCTTGCAGAAGCAGTCCACAAAGTTCAGGAAAAGGAACGCACGCGCTCTGGCCGGGCCCGCGACCAGAAGCTTGGACTCGAAGACCAGGTGTTTGTGAAAGATGGCGAGCGTTGTTGGTTTGTAAGTTTAGCGAATATCCGACTATTTGAATCAGACGGGAACTACATCAAAGTCTATTTCGATACAAACAGGCCCATGATACACAAGTCACTCAACGCCCTGGATGAGAAACTGGATGAGCGCTCATTCTTTCGCGCCAGCCGCAAACACGTCGTCAACCTCAGTTGGGTGGAAAGCATCGAACCTTGGTTCAACGGGGGACTCATGGTAAAACTTCGGGGAGGAGATAAGGTAGAGGTGAGCCGTCGGCA
>JAYVRH010000168.1:0-2222 GCA_043776495.1 Cyclobacteriaceae bacterium | reverse complement strand
ACGAAGCGCATTTGCTTTTTAAAGATGCTCCGAAAGCATTTATGGATCAGATTGAACAAGTGATTAGGTTGATTCGCTCAAAAGGTGTGGGAATTTTCTTTTGCACGCAATTGACACAAGACGTACCATCATCAGTGCTTTCGCAGTTGGGCAATAGGGTCCACCACGTGATCCGCGCATTCACCCCCAATGATGTGAAAGACTTAAGTGCAACTGTTAAAACGTTTCCTAAATCAGAGTTCTATGATATTGAAAAACAATTTACTCAATTGGGCATAGGGCAGGCCTTCATCGCTGTGTTGAATGAAAAAGGCATTCCTACAGAAACAGTGGTGACACACCTCGCTCCACCGGCTTCATTTATGGGGCCCTTGTCAGCACAAGAATATCAGGCCTTGCTCGATGGCTCAGAGATGTTTAAGAAATATCAGGAGTCTGTGGATCCGGTGAGTGCGTTTGAAATATTAAGCGAGCGGGTGTTGGCTGTCAAAGAAGAACAGGAGAAGTCAATGCCGGCAGACCAGACAAAGGCGCCAGCGAAATCAGGGCGTATCGAGAAAAGTACCTTTGAACAAGTGATGACCTCGCCGGTAGCAAAGCAAGTTGGAAGAGAATTGGTACGGGGCGTATTTGGAATGTTGTTTGGTTCTGCTCCAAGAAGGACCACCAGAAGGAGGTATTAACTCAAATTGTGTTTTCCGTGGTCAGACCTTGGCCATGAGATATTTCTTGGGTGTCACGCCATATTTCTTGCGGAAGGCAGTAATGAAATGGCTGGGATTCGAATAGCCGATCCGGTAAGCAACTTCAGTTACCTGGTATTTTCTTGAGTCGAGCAGCACACGAGCGTTGTCAAGTTTGTGGTCGAGCAAGTACCCAAAGACAGTGTTGCCATATATTTCCTTGAACCCTGCTTTCAATTGATATTCGTTTAATCCACCAATGCGTGCTAATTCTTTTAGACTTGGAGGTGCGTCGATGTGCTTCAACAAATGTTCTTTCGCATTCTTGATTTTTCTTACGATATCCTGATCATTTAGAAAAGGACAACTTTCTGTGTCGGGTTTCTTGTAAGAAAAGTAGAGTGCCAGGAGTTCCAGAATTTTTCCCTGGTAGAAGAGTCTGCTGGCATTGTTGCTCAGTTGGATGGTAAATAACTGGTTTAGCTCGACCAGCAGATAAGCGGGCACTTCCCGTTCATCATAAAACTTTTGATTGATGTTCTCCGGTTTTAGAAAGGGGAGGGGCTCATGAACGAATAGTTGATGTAAACTCTCCAAAGAAATGGTGAGAAATACCATCCGGGATCCTGGGGCCAGCCTAAGGGTAAAGGGCAAGTCTTTCTCTGGATTAAAGAAGAAGTAATTGTGTTGCCGCTGAATTTCACGAACGTAATGGGGCCCAAATTCAAACTTTGCACTACCGTCGATACAAAAATAAAAATGGATGATGGACTTGCGGATAAGACTTGGCTGCTGGGTCGCTTCGGATTGCATGTTCTCCGCCACCGTGAGTGACTGGTCGTTTTGTTCGAATAGCACTTTGATCATAGCGATATGGGTATTTTTAATTTCAGAATTTCCTAAGATGTATGTTCCATGACTGCAAAACTAACTATCAAATACTGATTTTTGCTTCAATTTTATATGATTCTTGACAAAATACCCGGAAATAGCGGAAATAATCAGTGCGTGGTATTAATTATTCCGATTTGGGTATTTTTTGATTACGCCGATTCCAATATTTGCCACTGTGTTTCGATTTTTAACTTTCCTGATAGGTTGTGTGAGCCTTCCCGCTTTCGCACAAGACTCGATTCAATCTAGACAATTGGAGGCAGTAGTAGTGACCGCCACCCGCAACGAGCGAACGATGGGCGCGTTGCCGATGCCTGTCACCATTGTCCAAAAAGCGCAAATCAAGGCGATGGGTTCGTTACGGCTCAATGATGTACTTGCGGAACAAACAGGTCTTGCTGTGGTGCCACAAGTAAACGGTACCGGAAATGGCCTGCAACTGCAGGGCTTCAATCCTGACTACACATTAATTTTGATTGATGGTGAGCCACTTATTGGACGGTTTACAGGATCACTCGAGCTGAGCCGGATCACGGTTGGAAATATTAAGCAGGTTGAAATAGTGAAGGGACCTTCTTCGAGCTTGTACGGCTCCGATGCCCTGGCGGGTGTCGTCAATATTATTACCGATCGGCCGCAAGGCAC
>JAYVRH010000167.1:0-7220 GCA_043776495.1 Cyclobacteriaceae bacterium | reverse complement strand
GGTTCTTGGGCTGGGGAGTTTTAGAACGGGTTGTTTCTTGTCGCCAATCGTTTTTTGCGGGGTCTTTTGTCACCACTTCTTCCACAAATGAATTCCAGGTGCCACAGGATGGACATTTGCCGAGCCACTTGGAGGCTTCGTAACCGCAGCTTTGACAGAAGAATTGAGTTTTGGTTTTGGACACCTTTAATAAATGACAGAAAATCAAAAGTAATCTTACAGAGTCAAAACAACATTAATGAATTCAGTTATTTTTATTGACCTAAACATCCACCCATGAGAAAAGCGATACTGGTATTTCTTATTGCCCTTCCCTTATCACTTTACTCACAAAAACCCCCCATCAAATTTGGAGATGTTTCACTTGAGGAGCTAAAAATGACACGCTATGATCAGGACACCTCTGCTTCTGCTTTTGTGATAGCCGATTATGGTGACTCAAGAATTGAATACAATAGCAATTCTGGCTTCTATATTCGATTTGAAAGGTTGAAGAGAATTAAAATTTTCAAGAAAGATTCTTATTCATTGGCGGATTTCAAGTTCTCTTTATATCATTCGAGTAAAGCCGATGAGAAGCTTGTGAGTTTGAAAGCCTCGACTTACAATCTTGAAGGAGGCAAAAAGGCAGAAACGAAAATGAAGAATGATGCCATCTTCAAAGAAAAGGTTGACAAAAATGTTGACCAGATCAAGATTACATTGCCCAACGTGAAGGAAGGGTCAGTCATCGAGATCAGTTATGAGACGTCCTCTGAGTTCTTGTTTAATTTTCAGGACTGGGAATTTCAGTCAACGATACCCGTGAAATGGTCTGAATACAGGGCGCGCATACCCCAATACTTTGACTACCAAAAATATATGCAAGGATATGTGACCGTGGCGATCAACGAAGAAAAGCAAAGCCAGGATGCGATCAGAATTACAACTGCAGAAAGAGGTTCAGTGTCAATTGGTAGTAATGGTTCGGGGACCACTTTTGATACTCAACAGATTGATTTCGTAAGACATGACTATCGGTGGGTAGCGACAGATGTTCCGGCCTTTGTGGAAGAACCATACATGAACAATACGGTGGATTACATTTCGAAAATAAATTTTGAACTGGCCACGATACAAATGCCAAACAAGCCTCCTCAAAACTTCATGAATACATGGGAAAACCTCAATACTGAATTTCTGGACGAGGAGAACTTTGGAGGCGCCGTGAATGGCTCCGGCTTTCTGAATAGTATTACCAAAGAATTGATAGAAGGAGTTAGCAATCCAGATGAAAAAGTAAAAAAGATTTATGAGTTTGTGAAAAGCAACATTGAGTGGAATGGTGAGTATCGAAAGTATGCTAATGATGGATTGAAGAAAGTGCTTGAAAACAAGAAGGGCAATTCCGCCGAACTGAATTTAACCCTTGTTTCAATGCTTAGAAAAGCTGGGTTCAGTTCGAATCCCGTGCTGATCAGTACACGAAATCATGGGTTCATCAGGAAACAGTTTCCATTATCAAGTCAATTCAATTACGTTATTAGTTCGGTGACAATAGGAGAGAAGCTACTGTTGCTTGATGCTACGGATCGCTCACTCCCGATGAATGTATTGCCGGAAAGGTGCTTGAACAACGATGGTTTTGTTATTTCAAAAGAAAATTCCGGATGGATTAGCATAACGCCAAATTTCAAATCAAGAACAATTACAAATTTCGACCTAACCTTAAATGAATCCGGTGAGATGACCGGTATGATTAGTATTACTCGGGAAGGATACGATGCCCAACGGATGCGAAAAGCATTTATCACCAAAGGCCAGGAAAAGTACGTGAGTGATTTAGCAGCCTCTCATCAGTGGGAGCTTGAGAAGAGTAAATTTGACAATACAAGCGAATTGAATGAACCAGTCATGGAAGAGTACAGCGTAAAAGTTGCAGAACATATTCAAGTTGCAGGAGATATCATGTATCTCAATCCATTGATCATGGGTCAAACTTCCGAGAATCCTTTTAAGGCAGACAACCGGGTTTACCCGGTAGATTTCGGTAGCCCATTTGAGCAGGTGCTTATCGGTAAGTTTACCATACCCGCAGGGTACGCCATAGAGGAAATGCCGAAGTCAAAAAGAATGTTGATGGCCAATACAACAGGAAAATTCGCTTACAGTCTAACACTGAATGGTGACAAAATTCAATTCTCGAACCAACTTGTAATAAATAAGCCACTATTTTCACAGGAAGAATATCCCAACCTTAGAGAATTTTACAATCAGGTATTGGCGAAGCAGGCAGAACAAATTGTTTTGAAGAAAAAATAGCATGAGGCATTTCTTAAGCATTCTTGGAATGGTTCTACTGGAGATTTCCCATGCGATCGCGGGAGAGATCAAGTACCCCGTCGACGCAATACCAGATAGTTTAAAGAAGGGCATGTATGCAGTGATTCGTGAAGATTATTTCAGGTTTGATATTCTGGCTGTTAATAAATCATCAAAGACGGTTCGCCATGTTATTACCATCTTAAATGAGAAAGCCAAGGATTATGCCACGCAGACTCTATACTATGACAAGAACACAAAAATATCCTCTTTCAAGGGCATGGTGTATGATGCCATGGGCAAGGAAATAAAGAAACTTAAGCAAAATGAAATTCAGGATCAAAGTGCGATTTCCGGGTTTAGCCTCTATGAAGATGATCGCCTGAGGCGTGCAGACCTTTCTCAAACAACTTACCCGTACACGGTTGAGTATGAATATGAAATCCAATTTGATTATCTCTACTCCATCCCCGGATATAACCTTAATCGTGACGACGAAATTTCAGTTCAAAAGTCTACATACATCGTTGTGTATCCGAAGACATTGCCACCCCGATTCAAACTGACGCTGGTACCCAAACCTTTAAAAGGTGATCTTCCTGATGATAAGGAATCAGCAACGTGGACTTTTGAAAATTTTAGACCTAAAAAATTTGAGCCCTACAGCCCTTATTTTCTGGAGGTATTTCCAAACATCATGGCGGCACCTTCAAATTTTGAGTATGGTGGTTATTTGGGGAACATGTCGTCGTGGAAAGAGTATGGAAATTGGAATGTGTTATTGAACAAGGATCGGGATATACTCCCCGAAGCCACACGACAAAAAGTAAAAGAACTAACGAAAGGTCTTGCAACGACCGAACAGAAGGCCAAAATGATTTATGAGTATTTGCAGAGTAAAACCCGGTATGTAAGTATTCAATTGGGAATCGGAGGGCTACAGCCATTTTCTGCTTCAGTAGTGGATGAAACAGGTTATGGTGATTGCAAAGCCCTTTCAAATTATATGGTTGCCATGCTGAAGGAGGTTGGAATAAGAGGTTATTACACTACCATTATGGCCGGTTCAAATGAACCGGAGGTAGTCGTAGATTTTCCAAGCCACCAGGCCAATCATGTCATCGTAGCGGTACCCAACGGAAATGATACATTGTGGATGGAGTGTACAAGTCAAACCAATCCATTTGGTTACATGGGAAAATTCACGGGCGACAGATTTGCGCTGATGATAACTGAAAACGGAGGGAAGCTTGTAAGAACGCCGTCCTACAGTGCAGAACAAAACATGCAATCAAGAACTGCACACGTGGTGGTTGATATTGCCGGCAATGCCAGTGCGAAAGTAGTCACGACGTATAAAGGAATTCAATACGAAAACAACGGATTAAATTTCTACCTGACTGACCAGCCGGATGAACAAAAAAAATGGATTCAAAATAACACCGACATACCAAGCTTCAATGTCAATGTATTTTCAATGAGTGAAGTGAAAAGTAAGATCCCTTCCGCGGTAGTGAAAATAGATTTGTCCCTCAACCGGTATGCCTCGGTGAGCGGTAAAAGAATTTTTATTTCCCCAAACTTGATGAACAAGACTTCTTTTATCCCGGAAAAAATGACGGGGAGGAGAAATGACATTGTGCTGCACTCTAATTATCTTCATTTGGATACAATACTCTTTCATTTTCCTGAAAAGCTATATCCTGAGTTTCTGCCTCAACCCAGTAAGATCGTTTCACGCTTCGGCGAATACGAAACGAAGTATGAATTCAATGAAGGCAAGTTGATTTACATCAGGAAGCTGAAAGTTTGGAAGGGGAGTTTTCCAAAGGAATCTTATCCGGAACTTGTTGACTTTTATAAAAATGTCAGCAAAGCGGATAATATAAAACTCGTTTTCCTAAATAAGACCTGACCTACTTCAGCGGACTATCGGGCTCTTTAGCCATCACATCATACACAATTCTGTCCATGAGACCAGGGAACCACTTGTTCAGCAACACGGTGAACTTGCCTTCGGCGGTGAGAACAATTATGTTTTTTCTTTTCACTGTGGCCTTATAAATATGTTGGGCGCAGTCTTCAGCGCTCATCATCTTATTCTCATCGCGGGGTGAGTCTCCCTGAAGTGATCCATCTTTTGTCAGGGAGCGTTTGCGAATATTAGAAGTGGTAAATCCGGGACAAGCAGTGAGGACATGAACATCCTTTTTCAACATTTCAGTACGCAAAACTTCCAGGAAACCATTGAGTGCAAACTTGGAAGCAGAATAGCCTGTGCGCCCCGGAAGCCCACGATAGCCCGCGACACTGGAGATTCCAATAACCGATCCTTTATTTTTAATGATCTCGGGAAGACAATATTTTGTGGCATAAAGGACACCATAAAAATTTATGTCCATTACTTTTTTCACAACGTCGAGGTCTACTTCTTCAAAAAGAGAACGCATCGTTATTCCTGCGTTATTGATCAAAATATCAATTCTGCCAAAAAGCCGTACCGCTTCTGACGCCATTCTTCGGTTGTCTTCTTCCACACTTACATCCGCCTGACATCCAACTACATTAATTCCTTTTTGGGATAACTCCTCCACTGCCTCATCGAGCTCATTTTTATTTCTGCCTGTGATTAGGATTTTTGACCCCTGCTTTCCAAAGGCTTCACCCAATGCTTTGCCGATGCCCGAAGACCCACCCGTAATGATGACAACTTTATCTTTCATGAGCACACTCTGCAATGGTCGGTAAATGTAATTAAAACAATCTCGTAATTTTAAAGGCGTATACTTTTGCTTAAAACCGCCTGCCACTCCGGGTGCTCTACCTCCTTTCTGATTTGATTTTTGTGATGGGATATTATTTTATTCAGTATCGAAGGAAAGTCGTGCAGGCAAACTTAAGAGTGCATTAGCAATAAGGTTGAGGTGCGTCCTATCAAGTAGTTGTCTTCGCGGCCCGTCTCGGATGCCGCGAGCTTCGAATTTAGCTATGAAATGAAAGGCTATGCAATAAACAAATTGAAGAGCCTCGACAGTTGGTCCAATGAATTAGCTTATAGGTCGCGGTATTTTTGTTGAAACATCAAAAAACCGCGAAGACATCTCCAACTAATTCATCAATTCCCCTTGATTTAATTATTAATGCTTTAAAAATTTGGAAAGGAAAATGAGTGATGAATAGATTACTCCGTTTCAATTGAGCATCATTTCAATGTCTTCCCGGGTGAGAGACTTGACAATGCTTTCCTCCGTGCTGATAAGGTTTTCGGATAGTTTTAGTTTATGCTTTTGTAGTTGGAGAATTTTTTCTTCCACCGTGTTACGCGTGATGAATTTATACGTAAACACTTTTTTCTTCTGTCCGATTCGGTGCGCCCGGTCAATGGCTTGCTGCTCCACGGCAGGATTCCACCATGGGTCAAGGATGAAGACATAATCTGCTTCCGTGAGGTTGAGACCCAAGCCTCCCGCCTTGATGGATATGAGAAAGATTTTAAGCTGTGGATCTTTGTTGAATTTCTCAACCTGGTCTTTGCGGTCCATACTTGATCCATCCAGGTAAGCAAAATCTATCTTCTTCGATTTGAGAAACTCTTTGACAATTTCAAGATGTTTGACGAATTGACTGAAGATTAAAAGCTTGTGCCCCTCCAGCAGCGCATTTTCGATCATGTGTGACAGATCATCGAGTTTCCCGGAGTCTCCTTTGTAGAGGATGTCCACCATTCGGGGATGATTGGAAATCTGACGCAATTTTGTCAGCCCTTCAAGAATAGTGATGCGTGAATTATTGAGACCTTCTTTTTCAATCAGGTCAAGGATCTTATGTCGATAGTAGGATTTTGCTTCTTCATACTTTTCTTCCTGTGCAGGGGAAAGATGAGTATAATAGATGTTTTCAACTTTTTCCGGAAGGTCTGTCGCCACCTGCGATTTTAATCTGCGCAAGACAAACGGTTTGATGATGGCATTGAGTTTTTTTGTTTTCGCTTCATCCTGTCGTTTTTCTATAGGTATCTGATATTCATTCTTGAAGAAAGTTTGGCCCCCCAGTAAGCCAGGATTGATGAACGTCATTTGCGACCAAAGGTCCATTGTCGTATTTTCTAGAGGGGTACCGGTGAGCGTCAATTTGTGACGTGACTTTAATTGCAACACAGCTTTGGCGATGTTGGAGGTAGGGTTTTTGATTACTTGCGATTCATCCAGAATGATATAGTTGAAATAAAATTTTTGCAACGATTCGATATCGAGCCTGGTAATTCCATAGGAGGTGAGTACCACATCATATTGACTGAAGCGTTCAATATCTTTATTACGATTGGTGCCAGTATAAGAGAGGAGTTTCAACCCGGGAGTAAACTTGGCTGCTTCCATTTCCCAGTTATAAATCAGGGAGGTAGGCATAATCAGGAGCGATGTGCCCGCATTTCCTTTTTCTTTCTCCGCTTGCAACAAGGTGAGTGTTTGTACGGTTTTTCCCAGGCCCATATCGTCGGCGAGGCAACCGCCAAGATGAAATTCATTGAGGAACCTGAGCCAGTTATACCCTGCTTTTTGGTAGGGTCTCAGCTGGCCGTTGAAGCCGGCGGGCAGCGGGTAATCCTTAATTCCATTAAAGCTCTCAAGATTGCGAAGCCTGTCGCTGATATGCACCTTAGCAAGGTTTCCTGCCTGCAATTCCTTTACGAGGTTAAAATGGTATTTGTGGAGAACTGGCTTTTCGTGCGCGCCGTGTGTCTCACTCATGGCAAACAAATCACCATACTTAATCAACCAGGCCTCCGGGATGATGGCGATCTCGCCATTGGGGAGCTTAAATTCGACTTTCTTCTTCAAGATGAGTTTACGGAGCTCTTTGAATGATATTTCGAATTCACCAAAACGGATTTTGGCATGAATGTCAAACCAATCGATGCC
>JAYVRH010000166.1:0-7222 GCA_043776495.1 Cyclobacteriaceae bacterium | reverse complement strand
TGAAGGGGGGTGTTTTTGAAAGTCAAGAAAAATCCCCTTGAATTTAAAGCATCGACTGTTTTTGTTGATCTTTACAACTTTGTCGGATGACAGTAATTGTAAAATGTAAAAACATTTCGTTCAAAGCTCTATAAACTGCTTCAGTGAATACGCCTGTGACCTTTCCGCAAACAGCGTCTTCACCCTTCCCCAGACACTTCCAAACAATTCCGACTTGCGGTATTTTTCAAGATCCGCGGGATCATTCCAGTGACTTAGGGTAGTGTAACACAACGGGTCGTCCGCGTCCGTCATCAGTCGCAAATGAGTACAACCGGGGAAATTCCGAATGGCATCTTTATGCGCGTTAAAAATATCGAGGAATTCATCCACACCCGCCTCAGTAAAATGCATTCGGACGATTCGGATTAGCATAAATTTTTCAGGGTTGCTGGTTCAAGGTTCAAGGTTCAAGGTTCCTGGTTTCTGGTTTCTGGTTCAAGGTTTGGGTTTCTAGTTTGACAGTTCAAGGTTCATGGTTTGAGTGCCTCTAGAATTACGAACCCGGAACAATGAACCCGGAACAATGAACCCGAAACAATGAACCCGAAACAATGAACCCTAAACTAATTACTCTTCAAAAATGATATTCACCGGACTATCATAGCTCAGTCCAAGAAGTTCGCTGGCATTGCCCTTATAAATTCCGATCTCCAATAGTCCTAAGCCATTAAACAGCAAGAAGCAATCTCCCTGCTCGGCCTGGTGGTAGTTTGTGTGGATGCGTCGCATCTTTTCACCTCCCACGGTGATCGTGTACACTTTCCCTTTACTCAAGACTTCAAAAGTCTCCTTTTCGATGTTGGTGATCAGGTTTCCAAAGCCGTCCACCCGAATGACATGGCCAAGGATTTGTTTTTTTGTAGCCTTTACATGACGGTCAGTCATTTTCTTGAACATGGCCATCGGTTTGCCAAGGGTTGAAATGGAAACACCGCTGGCAAGCCGGGCCGCCGCAGGGGCAAGAATATCTTTTTCCGGAAAGGACGTGGTGATGGAGTTGATGGCATTCAGCTCAACCAGGTTCTGTGGAATTTTATCACTCACCAGACCCAACAGACCATTGTCGACACTTACAAAAAAATGGTCTTCCAGGTTGATGGCAATGTGAGCATCTCCGCGATTTCCAGCCGCATCGACTGCTACCAGATGCACGGTCCCTTTTGGAAAATCACGAAACACTGATTTTAGAACAAATGCACCATGAGCGATGTCGCAAGGGTTTATTTTGTTACTGATGTCGACAATGGTGAGCCCCGGATTGGTGCTCAGCACTTTCGCTTTGATGGCTGCCACGTAGTGGTCGCTCTCTCCGGAGTCGGTAAGCAGGGTGACAATGGCCATGTAGACTCTTTTCGGGCTGAACCGTTTGATTGGAAAAGCCGTTTATTGATTAGTTTTGTCACGAAATTAAACCATTTTCATATTAATTCATTGATCGAAAAAACCATCACCCTCGACAACCTCTCCCTGGTTGACTTTCTTGGTACAGGCAACAAGAATATTAACGAATTGTCTTCCGCTTTCCCGAAGAGCCGCATTGTATCGCGTGGCAATGAGATCCTAATCAAAGGGGAGAATGCAGATATTGTTCAGATTACGGATATTTTGAATGCATTAGTCGATCATTTCCACCAATTTGGGCGTGTGACAGAGGAAAACGTTCGGGGTTACATCACCCAGGAGAAACAGGAGTTTGTGTCAGATGACTCAGCAGACGGAATTTTGCTGTTTGGCACAAAAGGTAATCCCATCAAAGCAAAGACGGCCAACCAGCAACGGCTGGTGCAATCCACCTTTGACAACGACTTGGTATTTGCCTTGGGTCCGGCTGGCACTGGTAAAACGTACATCTCGGTTGCCATGGCAGTAAAGGCACTTAAGAATAAACAGGTAAAAAAGATCATCATCACCCGACCCGCTGTCGAAGCAGGAGAGAACCTTGGTTTTTTGCCCGGAGATCTGAAAGAAAAAATCGACCCGTATTTAAGGCCCATCTATGATGCATTAAATGACATGGTGCCGTTTGAAAAGCTTCAATATTACATGGAGCGCGAGATTATAGAAATTGCCCCGTTGGCATACATGCGCGGCCGCACGCTAAACAATGCTTTTATTCTTTTGGATGAAGCGCAGAACACCACTCCCATGCAAATGAAAATGTTCCTCACCCGCATGGGGCCCGAATCAAAAATGATTGTCACAGGTGACGTAACGCAGATTGATTTGCCGGGCAATCAAAAGTCAGGGTTAAAGGAAGCAATCAGGATATTAAAAGAAGTGAAGGGCATCGGGTTTATTGAATTGAATGAGAAGGATGTGGTTCGACACCGGCTGGTGAGAGACATTATCTTAGCCTATGACAAGGGACAGGAAAAATCATAATTGCAAGAAATAGCGTGGTAGCCGCAACCTGAAGTGGCCTATTTTTCCAATTGCACCTTTAGCTCAGCACGCCTGTTTTTTGAGTGCTCTTCATCATTGCATACAACCCCGTCACTACAGCGATTCAGAAGCAATGTTTCGCCGAATCCAATCGTTGTGATTCGGCGAACATCAACCCCGGCATTGGCAAAGTATTTCAACACTGATATTGCCCTCCGGTCCGAAAGGTCCTGATTGTATTCATTAGTTCCGTGAGAATCGGCATAGGCACCGATGTGCAATCTTGATAGTTTTCGCTTCCTGAGATCCTTGTGCAAGGTTTCAAGTTTTACAATTTCCGAATCCCTGATATCTGCTTTATCAAAGTCGAATTGAATGACGACTTTATCAAGAAACTTCTCCTCCAACAGCATGTCATTCAACAGGTTCCCATGATAAATACCTTTAGTATTCAGATCAACCTCTTCGGGAAGAAATGATTCCTTGAGAGCTTGAATCTGGAACTTTTTGTTAGGCTCCACAAGAAATGAATAGGCCCCGGTCTGATCGGTTTCCAATGAATCAATGGTTCCATCGGTTACGTTGTGTAAAGTCACCCAGGCGTTGGGCAATGGTTTCTGACTTTCATTGCTGTATACAATTCCTTTTGCAAAAAGATCATGTTTCCAAAGAGTCAGAATCAGGGTGCTATGCCCTATAGCTCTTGAATGGGTTGAAAACCTCAACTCATCAATCCAACTGTAGTCTTTCTTGGATGCAGATAGTGAATAGTTCCTGTCAAAAGCGAGATCAAAGTTGAAATGGCCGCTCGCGTCAGTCGAGGTGGAATCCATTACCAGGCCACTTTCGTCCTTAAGCCAAACGACAGCGCCGGCAATGGTTTGGCTGCTATCACCTCTTTCGACCACGTTGCCTTCAAGAAAGTAAGATTTGACAGTGAAGCGGTAGATATCATCATATCCGGCACCACCGCTTCTGTTGGAAGAAAATAAGCCGTTTCTGCCTGAACGGTTGATAATGAGCGAGAAATCATCACGAGATGTATTAAGGGGAAATCCCAGGTTTTTTGGTGGAGAATAAAATGATGGTTTCAAATAACTTAGATAGATATCAAGTCCCCCCAATCCACCATGCCCGTTGGAAGAAAAATAAAGTGTCGTGTCATTGGCTACAAACGGATAAAACTCGTCCCCCATGGTGTTGATCGATGGTCCGAGATTTTGAGGTGTTTCCCATTTCCCGTTTTTCAATTCGGTTTTGTAGAGATCCGCTCCTCCTTGTCCACCGGGCATGTCCGATGAAAAATAGAGGGTGTTGCCATCATCGGAAATCCAAGGATGTCCGATGGAATACCCGTCATCATTGAACCGGAATGGCTCTACTGCGCGGATCTTATTCTGTTCAGCCGTCTCAGCAAAATAGAGTTCGAGGTTGACTCTCCCTGACGCAGCCACCGGCTTGCCGGCTTTTAGATTGCTTCTTGAAAATGCGATCCGCTTTCCACCGTCATAGAAACAAGCAGGACCGTCATGATAGGGCGAATTAAGTTCGTGCTGATAAAAAAGGACAGCGTCTTTTTCAATTTCCGCATCGGGTGACGCATAGAAGATGTTAAGCATGGCCTCCTTGTCATTGAGGGCTGAGAACGATTGGTGTTTCACAAAAATCTCGCGGTTTCGGGCAGACGAGAAAACGATGCCGTCTTTGTAGTACTGGGGTGCAAAATCTGACTGATCTGAGTTGTAAGGTTCATTCGTGATGTCGTACAAAAGTGAGTCTCGCAAGTAGTAATCCAGGTGTTCAATGAAGTCCAGCTTGGCTTTCGCCCTCGGGTCATCCCTTACGATGTTAAGATATTCGCGATACCATTCGTGCGACTCGGCATATTTACCTTCAATGCTAAGAATTTGAGCGTATTGGTATTTGTACTTTGGATCAACACCAGGAGCATTGGCCAGGGCAGCGTACCATTTTTCTGCCTCAGGAATATTTCCTAAACGGAAATAGCAGTCCGCAACCCTTTCCTTGGCCACCTCATTAGCTGGATCTTTTTCGACGACATACAGATAGAGTTGCAAGGCATTTCGATATGCTAATTGACCGTACAATGTTTCGGCTTTCTTAAAATTGCTGGTGAATAAAGTGGAGATATTTGAGCTTTGCCCCATCACCAAGATCGGCACTCCTATCAAAAGAATAAGTATGAATCGTTTCATCTAAAAATACCTTGGGGTAACAATTCCTTTCGAAAACGTTTTGAATCGATAACTTAGCAATATCTCATGGGAACCCACTTCTGCTGTTCGGATGGGGCCCATAGCGGCGCTATAGGAGTACCCGAACTTGAATTGGTTGGTGACCTGCATCTCCAACAGGAGGGTAACAGCATGCGAAAAATTATACGAAAGACCAACCCATAGTACGTCGTCAAACAGGAGGTTCGCGTTGATATCCAACTCCACAATTCTCTGATCGACTGTCTTGAGCAAGAAGTTGGGTTTGACTTTCATTAACCTATTCAAAGTAAAAACATAGCCGCCTGTCATGATCAATGGAACACTTTGGTGAATGGTTTCAAAATTTGCTCCACGTTGGAAAATATCACTCATCATGTGGGGCATAGAAATCCCTGCATACCAAAGGTTGGTGCTATAATAAAGTCCTGCACCAAAATTTGGTCGTATCTGACGAACATCCTGGGCAAAGACTAAGTCAGGCTGATAGGTTTCCAGTTTGGAGTACGCAGCCCGGTACGAACTGAACCCTGCCTGGATTCCCATAGAGAGCAGACCCTTCCGCATCGGCAGCCTGTACGCATAGATTCCGTTTACGCCCGTTTGATTGATGACGGCAATGTTGTCGTGAACGACCAAAAGTCCAACCGCGATCCGTTCGTTCACCAAAGGCGTATGAACCGCAAGGGTCTGCGTATTTGGTGCTCCTGGTAACCCGACATTTTGAAACCGGGTGAGGAGATTAACACTAAGGGCATCATGACTGCCTGCGTACGCCGGGTTAATGGCCAGACCATTGAACATATATTGAGAGAACGTAGCCTGCTGTTGTCCGAAAATAGGGCCGCCCATCATCATCGCAATGAAGAAAAGGAGTATTCTCATCACCTAATTCCTTTTTAAAATCAAATATCCCTTCATAGGCGGACTGCCATCACCTAGGGTTATCGAATAGAAATATGTTCCTTCCGGAAGTTCGGAAGGACCAATGCCTTTATTGGCCTGACCGCGCCACACCCGGTCTTCATTGTTATATCCTGTTATTTGAAAAACGGCGTTGTTGTAACGATCGAAAATGATTATCTCGTTTTCGGTGTAGTAATCAACTCCATCAATGCGAAGGAAATCATTATTCCCATCGCCATTGGGTGAGACACCTTCATACACCTTCAGTGGCAGGTCATCCACCAGGATGATCACTTTCCCCACGCTGCATGCAGTGGGCGTTCCGGAGTCACAGATCTTATATTCCAGCGAGTCAACACCGCGGAATGTGAGATTGGAAACATAACTGAGGTTCCCATCCGCACTTAGCATAGATTGACCGTTCTTGACATCCTGTACAGGAGTGACCTCCATCTTAAATGCATCTTTTTCTATGTCGTAGTCATTTACCAAGAGATTTGTGGATGATGAGACATGGCGCAGAACATGTATTATATCCAGTACGGCCACAGGACTATCATTCACCGGAGTGACATCAATGGTAACAGTCAGCTTGGTGCAGAGGCTGGGCGTGCCTGTATCGCACACTTCAATTTCCCAAACCGATAGCCCATCTACATCACGTGAAGGAGAGAAATTGAAGCAGAATTTAAGATTATCATAGGGAGTCAGGCCGACATCGCCGCTGATGTGGGTATATGACTTTACTACAACAATATCTCCGTCAGGATCTGAAATCTCAAGACAAAATACGATCGGAGTATCTTCGTCTGTTGTGATCGTAATGGCATTTGCAGGCAAGCCCTTGTAAAGTATTTTCGGTGCACGGTTGGTGGGTTTAAGGATGAATTGAATTGTTTTGGTAGCACAAGCGGAAGGGAGGGGAATCCCGCTATCACAGATTTGAATTTCCGCAAGATCATTTCCTGCATAATCGGAAGAGGGGGTGTAGGTGAAGGTGCCGTCAGCATTGATCACCATTATTCCATGATCGGGTTTATTCACCGGTATTTTGTTAACAGTGAGCCCGGTCCCGTCGGGATCGATATCTGTACTATCAAAAACACTTCCGCCAACAGCAACATTTCTGAAAGTCGAGAATGTCAGATTCTTGAGGATGGGAATATCATTGACAGGTACTACCGTAATGGAAATGAGCGATTTGTTGGACGCGGCCCCCAAATTATCTTTCACGGTATATTCAATGGAGGCCAGACCATTGTAGTTCAAATTCGGTTTAAATGTAAGGTCTCCCAGAGAACTGGCGCTCCACTTACCCTGTGCATTCGTGAAAGTTGTTTGTATTCCCGTTGTCAGAGGATCAAGGTCAACTGAAGAAGCGTCCACGGTGCCGTCAACATCGGTATCTTTTGAAGTGATGTCAACCAGTGTAACGGGCGTATCTTCATTGGTCATTCCGTTGACATCGGAGGTCACAGGAGGATTGTTTATTTTATTGACAGTAATAATGATTGAGGCCACGTTAGAAGTTGCGCCTACGTTGTCTTTTACCGTGTAATTAATTGTCGCCGTTCCATTGAAATGCAGTATGGGGACGAATGTCAACGCCCCTGAAGCGGCAACAGTCCAGCTACCATGAGTATCAGAGAAAGATGTCT
>JAYVRH010000165.1:0-7241 GCA_043776495.1 Cyclobacteriaceae bacterium | reverse complement strand
TGCAACCAGAAGTAGGCGGAGTCTGGTTGCAACGGTCTATAGCGATCAAGCATTCATTTTTCCGGAGTAAACCACTTCCGTTGATGAACTTGGGTAGGGCGGAGTTTAGGAAAGGTCAACGGGAACATGGCATTTCACGAATGCGCGAGGCACTTTACTTGAATATGAAAATTGGCAATCTGGTTGGTGAAATGGCTGCACACCGCATGTTAGCCGAAACTTTTGCGGATCTGCACCAATTTGATTCCGCTGTCCAACATGCTAAAAAAAGTCTGGCATTAGCAAAAGTGCTTAAAGTACCAGCGGGAATGAACCTCAATGCCAAAGTGCTGGCTAAACTGTTCGAACCAGTAGACATCAAACAGGCTTACTTCTATCAGAAAATGGCGGACAGCGCCAACAACGTGTTATTTGGTAAACAACAGAATGCTAAAATGCAAAGTTTGATGTTAGCGTCAATAGAACGTCAAACACAGGAGCGCATTGATCGGGAAGCTGCACAAGCAAGATTTAAGCAGTTGATCTTCCTGGGCGCGATTGTTCTGCTATCATTCTTTATTTGGATTTTACTCCGTTCCAATCAAAAAGAAAAGAAAGCCAAGCTATTGCTTGAAGCGAAGAACAAAGAGATTCAGGCAAC
Source organism: Cyclobacteriaceae bacterium (assembly GCA_043776495.1). Lineage (GTDB taxonomy): Bacteria > Bacteroidota > Bacteroidia > Cytophagales > Cyclobacteriaceae > ELB16-189. The sequence goes on along the minus strand of JAYVRH010000165.1, from coordinate 6,601 downwards.
TCAATCCCAACTCATCCAATCCGAAAAAATGGCCAGCCTCGGAGAACTCACCGCAGGCATTGCCCATGAAATACAGAACCCGCTGAACTTTGTGAATAATTTTTCCGAAGTCAATACCGAACTAATCGATGAACTCAGTCGGGAAATTGAAACTGGAAATTTGAAAGAGGTTCGCGTCCTGGCCAAAGACATTAAGGAAAACGAACAAAAGATCAATCATCATGGCAAGCGAGCTGATGCAATCGTCAAAGGCATGCTGCAACACAGCCGGAGCAGCAGTGGAGTGAAAGAACCAACCGATATCAATGCTTTGTGCGATGAGTACTTGCGATTGTGTTATCACGGCTTACGAGCGAAGGATAAGTCGTTTAATGCGACCATGAAAACTGATTTTGATAGCAGCATTGGCAACATCAGCATCGTCCCACAGGACATAGGCCGCGTGATTCTGAACCTTCTCACCAATGCATTCTATGCTGTTACAGAAACAAAGAACCAGAAAGGCGATGGTTTCGAGCCAACGGTCTCTATTACTACCAAAAAAATCGGCAACAAGGTTGAGATCAAAGTGAGAGACAACGGCAACGGCATTCCACAAAAAGTATTGGACAAAATCTTCCAGCCTTTCTTCACCACCAAGCCCACTGGAAAAGGAACTGGATTGGGTCTATCAATGAGCTATGATATTGTAACGAAAGGACAGGGAGGGGAATTGAAAGTGGAGACGAAGGAGGGCGAGGGGACTTCGTTTCTTATTTTATTGCCTATTGACTGATGAAAGATGTATCGTGCCTACGGCACTCCAGCTTGAAGTTGATTTTTGATTCTCCGGATTGAAATCCGGAGTTACAAAATAAACCGAACCTACGGTTCTTCGCCGATTAAGTTACGAATTGATAACGGGAGCAGAGATGCGTGGCCCTGCCTACCGGCCAGCCAGGCTCGATTCATCTTGTAACAAAGGACTTCAGTCCGTTGGAAAAAGTAAGTTAAGAAAGCCAGAGCCGTCGGCTCGGCCCATATAAGGCATTGTTTGATTTGATGCGCGTTATGTTTTAAATGAATTGGCTTAAGTATGGACGGTGCCTACTGCACTCTGACTAAGGCTTGAGATTATGAGCAACAGGTTAAACCCGTCGCTACAATATGTTTTGAGCCTACGGCTCTTTGAGCTGATAATTACCTCCCATAACTAATTGATTCGGGTTCCTTTATCCAAGTATATAAGATTCTTTGCTTTTTGCTGGTATTAGGAGTCGGGTGCCGCAAATAATTTGTCTTGAAATCGGTATGGAAAAATCCGATCTTACCCCATCATCAGGGAAAGGTCAAGTCATCATCTGTGGTCACCTTTCTCAGATGTTTCAATTCGTTGCAACAACTCAATATGAACAATATGAGAAAATCTCTTCTCGTCGTGATGGCTGCCTTCTTCTGCCTGATCGGCAACGCACAAACCGTGGATATTCTGATCAAAAATGGTCACGTCATTGACCCGAAAAACAAGGTCGATGCGGTAATGGATGTTTCCATTCTGAATGGCAGAATTTCAGAAGTGGCGGCAAAAATCACGAGGCCTGCGAAAAAGACAATCGATGCAACGGGACTGTATGTAGTACCCGGTCTGATTGACATTCATGGACACCACTACTTCGGGACAGATCAGGATGCGTATTTAAGTAACAGCTATACAGCCTTGCCACCCGATGGATTTACTTTGCGGTCAGGCGTAACGACCGCAGTAGATGCAGGTGGATCAGGCTGGCGGAATTTTTTGGAATTCAAAAACCAAACGATTGATCATTCTAAAACCAGGGTATTTGCACTGCTCAATATTGTAGGGTCTGGTATGCGAGGTGGTGCTACAGAACAAAATGTTGCCGATATGGATTCGAAATTAACGGCCATGGTGGCAAAGCAATATCCTGAATACATCGTCGGAATCAAACTCGCTCATTATATAGGAGCGGACTGGACTCCTACGGAACGCGCCGTGAAAGCCGGTGAGATGGCCAACATACCCCTGATGGTTGATTTTGGATCGGCTGAACCGGCCTTATCGATGGAGACCTTATTAATGGAAAAACTTCGACCCGGTGATATCCTGACACATTGCTTCGGACATGTTAAGGGAAGGATGCCGATGGTGGAGAATGGCACCGTTCAACCATTTGCATTCAATGCACAAAAGAGAGGCGTAATTTTCGATGTGGGTCATGGAGGAGGAAGTTTCTTGTTTGAGCAGGCTGTTCCAGCCATAAAGCAGGGCTTCAAACCCAATTCCATCAGTACCGATTTGCACACCGGCAGCATGAATGGTGGCATGAAAGATATGATCAACATCATGTCAAAGCTATTGAATGTTGGACTTACCCTGAATGAAGTGATTGAAAAGTCCACCTGGAATCCTGCACAGATCATCAATAAGAAAGACCTCGGGCATTTGAGTGTCGGAGCACTGGCCGATGTGGCAGTGCTAAGTTTGGATAAAGGATCCTTTGGTTTTATAGATGTCGGTGGGAATAAAATCAATGGTGATAAGAAGCTCACATGCCAAATGACTTTATTGAATGGTGATGTGGTGTGGGACTTGAATGGACTTGGCGCCAGTCTTTATAAATAGTTACTACGTTAAGAGAAATGAAACCAATTTCTTTTTCAACAGGATTAGTCACAACGCTCTGTCTGTTGCTTTTCAGCCATTGCTCCAAAAAGACGGAGCTCCCCAAAGGCGATCCTGACAATGGTGGACTGTTTTTCCCGGATGGATTTGAAGCAGTCGTCGTTGCCGATAGTACTGGGAGCGCCCGTCATATGGCTGTGAATGACAACGGGGATATTTATGTGAAGTTGCGGTCGCCGAAGCCAAAGGGAATTGTGGCCCTACGCGATACCAACAACGATGGCAAAGCAGACAGTGTCGCCATTTTTGGTGACTATCCAGATGAAGGATCTTATGGCACTGCCATGAGAATTCACATTGGGTATTTGTATTTCAGCACCGCTGGAGAAGTATACCGCACGAAGCTTGTTCCTGGAAAGATAGTACCCGATAGCAAAGTTGAATTAATTCTTACCGATGATTACAAACATGACCCGCATGGTTTCGAACACATTGCCAAACCCATTGCACTTGATGACCAGGGAAATCTTTATGTATCTTTTGGGGCGCCGGGCGATGCTTGCCAGGTGATGAATCGCATTCCGGGTAGCCCCGGAGAGCAACCTTGCTCTCAATTAGAAGAACATGCTGGTATCTGGAAGTTTGATGCAAACAAAACCAATCAGACTCAAAAGGATGGAAAGCGATATGCTACTGGCATTCGAAGCATTGTAGGGATGTCATGGAACAAGGCAGACAATAATTTATACGCTACCGTGCATGGCCGGGATAATCTTCACGCCACATGGCCTGAACATTTTGATAAATGGAAAAGCACCGTCTTCCCTTCGGAAGAATTTCTTTTGGTGAAAGAAGGATCAGACGGAGGTTGGCCCTATTACTACTACGACCAGGTGAAGGGCAAACGGATGCTGAGTCCGGAGTATGGCGGAGATGGAATCAAAGAGGCGAAAGATGGTGACTTCATAAATCCGTTGATTGGATTTCCAGCACACTGGGCACCCAATGATCTGTTCTTTTATACCGGAGATCAATTTCCGTCCCACTATTTGAATGGGGCATTCATCGCATTTCATGGTTCCACCAACCGGGCGCCTTATCCTCAGGCTGGGTATTTCGTTGCATTCGTACCATTTGAAAACGGAGCACCTACTGGAAAGTGGGAAGTATTTGCAGATGGGTTTGCAGGAGTTGATCCGATCGTCAACGTCAGCGATGCGGTGTACAGGCCGATGGCCATCGCGATGGGGCCGGATGGGTCTTTGTACTTATCAGAAACAGTGAAGGGAAAAATTTGGCGCGTAATGTTTAAGGGGGACAAAGGAAATTTTGGCGGGCCACAATTAGAAAAGATGGAGCAACGAAAACTGCTTTCGAATATTCGAACACCTGATCCGATTGAAGACAACTTACAACGGGGAGAAGTTTCAGCAGGAGCCAAGCTCTACGAAACATATTGCACCCCCTGTCATCAGGGCAACGGCCTCGGCGCGGCTGGCCGGTTTCCTCCGATCGCCAAAACGCCATGGGTTACAACGGATAAATCGAGGCTAATCAACATTCTTCTAAGAGGATTGGAAGGAAACATTGTGGTGAATGGAACGCCTTACAATGGGGTGATGCCAAGACATAGTTTCTTGTCGGATGAAGAGCTGGCGGCGGTGCTGACTTATGTGCGTCAAAATTTTGGAAATAATGCGGGGCCGATTATGGAAGAAGAGATCAGGAAATTGAGGAAGGTGGTGAATTAACCGCAGAGGCGCAGAGACGCAAAGAAATTCAAATGCATTTCCTTGCGACACTTTGCGTCTCTGCGACTTTGCGGTAAAAGAAAGCTAACGTTTGTGAATTACCTTTAACTCAATATTAGAACCTAAACCAGTCCAACAAAAACCATAACATATGAAAACAGACAGACGATCCGCCTTTAAAAAAATCGCAGCGACACTAACCGGGCTGCTGGGATTCACCGCCGTTCAAGCCGACACAGGTGAAAGTGCCACGTCCTCCGATGTGGTGATGGACCAGGATGTGCCACTCTTCTCGGGCTCGACCACCTTTGGAAACCTGGTCTTCATTGCTGGCAAGGGCGCCCACTTTGCAGGCGACATTAAAGCCCATACCAAACATGTGTTGGATGAGGTTCAAAAGGAGTTGGAGAAAGCAGGTTCCTCCATGGACAATGTCCTGAAAGTAAATGTCTACCTCAATGATCTGAAAGACTACAAAGAAATGAATGAGACCTACAAAGGACGGTTTGGTAAAAATCCACCGGTGCGTACAACGATTGCTGCTGCGGGTGGAATACCCGGAGACTCTCTGGTTGAAATAGATTGCATCGCTTACCTAAAGAAATAATGCCATGACGAAAAGAAGAGATCTTTTAAAAGGTCTGATCACGCTGCCACTGGCGGGCATGATTGGCCATGATGCTTTGGCCGATTCACCCGAACAAGCAGTCGATTTTGATAGGGATTACTTTAAAGAGCTGGGTGTGCGCACGTTTATCAATGCTGCTGGAACTTATACCGCACTCACTGCGTCGCTGCCTCATCCGGAAGTTATCAAAGCTGTGAACTATGCGGCGCTCCAGTATGCAAAGCTGGAGGAATTACAAGATAGGGTAGGTGAGAGACTGGCCGAGTTGTTAAAGTGTGAGGCCGCGATGGTCACTTCAGGAGCTGCATCCGCCATCACCTTAGGTACAGCGGCAGTACTTACCGGTGGAGATCCAGTTAAAGCCGAGCGCATACCGACTGATCTAACCGGAATGAAATCGGAAGTGATTATTCAAAAGTCACACCGGGTAGGTTATGATCACGCCATTCGCAATTGTGGAGTCAAGCTTATTGAAGTGGAAACGCGGAAGGACCTTGAGTCTGCGATCAATGACAAGACGGCGATGATGTGGTTTTATAACAACAACAACCCCGTCGGAAAAGTGAGGGATGAAGAATTCGTCGCCATCGGTAAACAACATAACATACCCACTTTCAATGATTGTGCAGCAGAAGTTCCGCCGGTAGAAAATCTTTGGAAGTGGACCAGGATGGGCTTTGACCTTGTTGCATTTTCCGGAGGGAAAGGTTTGCGTGGACCACAAAGTGCAGGCTTGCTATTGGGAAGAAAGGACCTCATCCTTGCAGCAAGAAAGAACGCACCACCCAATGGCAATACAGTAGGGCGGGGAATGAAAGTGAACAAGGAAGAAATATTGGGTATGCTCGTAGCGATTGAAGTGTATCTGGCAAGAGATCATCAGAAAGATTGGGCGCTGTGGGAGAAACAAATCAAGCTGATCAACGATGCTGCGATTTCTGTTCCCGGTGTCACTCCCGAGATCCACGTTCCTGAAATTGCCAACCATGTTCCTTCGATCCGTATCAAATGGGATCAGAAAAAAATAATGACAACGCCAAATGAAGTCCGAAAAGCGCTTCAGTCCGGCCATCCCTCGATTGAAACCGTGGGTGGCGATGAGTCGGTGGACATGACCACCTGGATGATGATACCGGGAGAGGAACGGATCGTGGCAGGTAGATTAAAAGAGATCTTGCGGAATGCGGCCAGCAAATAAAGAAAACAAGACAAATCAATCAAAGAGCTAGAATGATTTATGATCCTACTAAATTTATGACAGATAAAGATATCAGGGTTGACCAGACGATCATGCTGATGCCCGACGATTACAAAAGTGGAGCCGAAAAATATCACACCGGCCAAATGAAGTCATTAAAAAGCAGCCTTCATGTAATCTTACTTCATGCTGCAGGAGACACCCTTCAGGGTCGTCTGAAAATAGACGCCTGCCTTGTTCTATAATCGCTCAATCCCTTTGTGTCTGGCCCCTGCTTACCGGACCCCGGAGGGACCCGGAAGGGTCAGATATTAATAGTATGGTGTCCTAAAATAAACCTACGACCCCAGCGGGGTCAAACATTAGAGTTTTAGATCTGATCATGGTTGGGTAAACATGAC
>JAYVRH010000164.1:0-2232 GCA_043776495.1 Cyclobacteriaceae bacterium | reverse complement strand
ATCTCTCCAATGCGTTTACCTTCCTCCGGTATCGCTCTGCATTTCCAGGATCAAGCTCCGCCAGTTTCTTATACACCTCTGCCTTTGTGGTGTCTAGTTCGATCACTTTCAAATAAAAGACTTTAGCCTGTTCACGGTTATCTTTTTTCAGATACGTCTCGGCCATGAGTTGGAGAAAACCCGGGTCGCTGTAATTGTTATTGTAAGCCCTCTCAAGACAATATATGGCTGAATCATAATTGTTAACCGAAGAATAATCATCGCCCAGCAGCCACCATGCCTCATTATAATCCGGATGGTCAAGCAAGCATTTCTTAACGATCTTCATCGACCCACGGTAGTCCTGCCTCATATAAAAGACCAGCGCCTTATCGTAGAGGGCATATTGATTATTACGGTCAAGGGCAAGCGCTCTCTCATAATAGTTTAGTGCAGAATCATAATTAGTTTGGGCGAAGAAATCATTGCCTTTGTTTGTGTAGTCGTTGACCTGGTCGCCCTCCGATACATCAGAATTTTCCGATTCAATTTTCACTGGTTCGCTCTTAGCATCCATGTTGCTCTCATGGTCTTTACCAAAAAAAACTCCTATCAGAAAGAAAAACACAAAAAGCGCTAAAAAGCTAAGGACAATCAAGCGAAAGACTTTGCGCAAGGTTAGAACCTGGGGTGGAACTGATGTGCGGTCAGAAGGTGGATAAGCCCGGTAAGGGTTCTCTGGAGCCTTCCGTTGTTCGAAGAGTGTAATCTTTATATCCGATGAATAGAATGCCAGAAAAATGAAATAAGAAGAGAGCCCCAATAATATCCAGAAAAAAAATGGACCTAAGGACCAGAAGACCGCAAAAAGCAACAGGAAGACGATCGCAAGACGGACGGACCATTTGCTTTTATTGGGTAGATCAGTGGGTTCTTCCATGAGATATATAAATTTAGCCAATCCACATCAATTTGTCATCAAGGGGATCTTCGCGGCCAGCCTCGGGTGCAGCGATTTTCAAGCTCAACTTTAAATAGAAAAGATCGATGGCTTTGGGACCTGAGGCTCCGCAAGACCGTAAATTCTATGTGAAGCGTGGAGGACAACGGGCGAGGGGTATTTATATTTTGATTTGTATAAATAATGATTCCATGAGACGAATAATTGACTCAGACGACTAAATAATGCTGAAACCTGCTAAGCATTGGATATTATATGTAAATTTTATTTCGCCCCTTTAGGGCCCTGTCTCCATCTTCGTTTTCGGCGACAGGGCTTCACCCTGTCTTACTCGAGGTTGCCCTTTCAGGGCTATGGCCCAATGGTTATTTTCTTTACTATTAAAATCTAATTTTAGGTTCTCTATTTTTTTCCTGGAAGTACATCAGCCCTGAAATGGCGAAAAGAATGCAACGAAGGGTGCAGCCCTTCGTTGTTAACGCAAAATGGGCGGTGAGCCCTGAAGGGGCGTAAGACTTCACTTCAACTCCCTCAAATACATCCGTATCGTATTCTCCAGTCCGAGGTACAGCGCATCGCATATCAGCGCATGACCAATAGAAACCTCGTCCAGCAACGGTATTGATTGTTTCAAGAAACGAAGGTTACGAAGGTCGAGGTCATGGCCGGCATTCAAACCAAGCCCAAGATCATGCGCAGCATTTGCAGCCATCACATAAGATGAAACAGCCTTCTCCCGGTTTTTGTGATACTGTGAGGCATAAGGTTCAGTATAAAGTTCAATACGGTCAGCACCTATCCTCGCTGCACCCTCCACCATTTTCACCGAAGGGTCTACAAATACTGAAACTCGCACGCCGGCACTTTTAAGTGTACTGATAATTCCTTTTAAAAATTCCTGATGACGTACTGTATCCCAGCCTGAATTAGAGGTGATAGCAGCTGGAGGATCTGGGACTAGCGTGGCTTGGGCCGGTTTGACTTCACGTATGATTTTCATGTAGCGTTCGTCCGGGTAGCCTTCGATGTTGAATTCTGTGATGACGACATCTTTAAGTTGCATGATATCACTGTAGCGAATGTGCCTTTCATCAGGGCGAGGGTGCACTGTGATTCCCTGGGCCCCAAAGCGCTCACAATCCAGTGCGGTTTTAATCACATCCGGATTATTGGCCCCACGGGCATTGCGGAGCGTGGCAATCTTGTTGATATTAACACTCAGATGTGTCATATTTAAAATAACTTTGAAGCGAAAATACAAAAATCATGTCTCTGAGAACTACCATCGACAA
>JAYVRH010000163.1:0-7251 GCA_043776495.1 Cyclobacteriaceae bacterium | reverse complement strand
TCAAGCTTTCCTCCCAACACTTCCATTGATTTTGCAAATAACGTAGCCAATTCCGCTTCGAGCGTTGCATCAGCGGGGATCACTTCAGCATTACATTGCGTGGCCAACTCTTTTATTTTTCCCATTCGCAAGGCGATGGGTGCATTGGAGAGCGTGAATTGACCGCCTTCTTCCTTCACTTTCAGTGCTGTCTTCCAGGCAATGGAATTTTCATCCAGCGCTCCAAAAATGATACCGCGTTTGCCGCGAAGTAAGTTGTATGACATGCAATTAGAGATTAAGTTTGATCACAATATTACAAAAAATCAACCGCAGCGCTAGCGTCTTCATTTTCGACAAATTGCAATCACAATGAATGTAAATAAAGAACAACCGATTGGAATTTTTGACAGTGGCATTGGGGGCCTTACGGTAGCCTACGCCATTAAACAAATGATGCCCAGGGAGAACCTCATCTATTTTGGTGATACAGCCCACCTGCCTTACGGGGATAAATCAGAAGCTGCCATTCAAGCCTATTCTATTAAAATTGCCGATGTCTTGCTTAGGAAGAATTGCAAAGTCATTGTGATTGCCTGTAACTCAGCCAGCTCAGCATCTTATGAATTATTGAAAGAATATGTTCAAAATTCAGTTAAAGTGATCAACGTGATCGATCCCATGGTAAAATGGGTGACCGAAAAATTTCAATCAACCACGATCGGATTGATCGGGACCAAGCGAACAGTGCAGTCTGGAATTTACGCTAAGAAGATTGAAGCCTCCGGTGGCAACATCACGCTCCATTCCCTCCCCACACCCCTGTTGGTGCCGATGATCGAAGAAGGATTTTTCAATAACAAGATCAGTCACGATATCATTGAAGAGTATCTGCGCGATCCAGTCTTGAAAGACATCGAAGCCCTGATCCTGGGTTGCACACACTACCCTTTGATCAAAAGAGAAATCAATGACTTTTACAGAAACAAAGTACAGGTGCTGGACTCCTCGGAAATGGTGGCAAGAGCACTATTCGAATACCTCTCTTCACAAAACCTGCTAAAAATTCTTCCTGGCGGGCAGGACCATTTTCTGGTTTCGGATTTCACTGATTCATTTGAAGCCTCAACCAAACTTTTCTTTCACCAGGCTGTTCAGCTTGAGAAACACCCATTGTGGAATTAACAAAGACCTATTCATGTAGGATTTTAGGCTTTTTTACACATTTTAGCATTGATTTTTAGGTCATCTTTACAGACCATATGTGATGGCTTAAGCCTCAACAGTTGTTTAATAAGAAGTTCGAAACCTGGTATTGACGAATGATGACTCGAAAGACTATCCTAATATTTTTGCTCTTGCTGGGAGGTCATACGATGCTTGCCCAGCAATCCCTTGATAGTCTGGAAAGAAAGCTTTCTGAGGAATCAAATGATTCTGTTCGTTTTCAACTCCTTATTGCACTCTCCAAGGAATCAGAATTTTACGACTATGCGAAAGCCCGTAAATATGCGACCGATGCTACCCTCTTGTCAGAAAAGTTGAATGCACCCTGGGCCAAGGGAAAATTACTTTTAAGTCTGGCCTTTCTGGAAGCAATGGAAGGAGATTATGCAGAAGCATTGAAATATGACCTTCAAAGTACTAAGTTGTATTCAGAAATGAAGGACAGCCTGCAACTGTCCAAAGCATTGAATGATGTCGGAACGGATTATAGGGATCTCGGAGAATATGATGATGGATATTACTATCTAACGGAGAGCTACCTTATTGCCAGTAAACACTTCAAGATTCCGCATCATGATGATTCCCTGATCATGGCCATTGCCATGCACAACATTGGTACCGTCTTTACCGAATTAGGGCAATTTGATATTGCCCTGGCCCATCTGAATGCCTCTTTCAAACTATTTCAAAATTTAAAATTTAATGGTGGAACACCCTATGCATTTGATGAGTTGGGTGAATTGTACCGAAGAAAGAAGGAACTTGATCAATCTCAAAAGTATCTATTCGATGCTCTAAACGAAGCACGTAAACAAAAGATCAGGGTATTGATACCACGCATACAATCTCATTTGGCAAAGCTATACCTGGACAGAAAGGATTTTGATAAGTCACTGTTATATTATGACTCAGTGATTGCACAACAAACTAACATTAATAACAAATTTGGACTGGCAGAATGCGATCTGGGGAAGGGAATGGTGATGTCCCGCTCCGGAAATTTTGAGGAGGCGTTGAAATTTTACTTTAAAAGCCTCAGTGCATCCAAAGCACTCAATGCCCGCAACCTGGCGGTATCGTGCTATCAAGAGCTGGCTTCCCTGTATGAAGTAAGAAAAGACTTCGAAAAGTCACTATTTTATCTAAAGCAACATGATACCCTTCGTGACAGTATTTTTAGCGAGGCATCCATGGAAAAATTATCCCAAAACCTGGTTCGCTTTGAAACGGTAAATAAAGACGCTGAGATTGCAACCTTAAGCCAGATGCGCCTGCTTCAATCTTTCGAACTCAAGCGGCAGGAACTGATCAGAAACATCCTTGTCATCGTGGTGGCCCTTACCGTCATTCTTTTATTCACAGTTTACCGGAGCGCGGCAAGGCGTAAGCGTATCAATGGTCTCCTCCTGGAACATCAGGAAGAAATAAAGAAAAGAAGTGCTGAGTTGGAACAACTCAATGAAGTGAAAGCCAAGTTCTTCTCCATTATCTCGCATGATTTGCGTTCGCCAATGAATGCGTTGGCAGGCACGCTGGACTTACTGGAGCAAAAACACATTACCCAGGAGGAGTTTTCTAGCCTATCACAGAGTCTGAGAAGCCAATTCAATCACACCAGGGCCTTGATCAACAACCTGCTGGACTGGACGCTTTTGCAAATGGACAAACTCAAAATCGAGCCTGAGAATGTGATGCTATTTCAGAAGGTGGAGGAGGGTTTTGCAGCCCTTCGCAATCTCTATCCCAAGAATATTCATATGGAAAATAAAGTAAGTCCACAAATTGTTGCTTTTGCAGATCCAAACATCGTCGACCTTGTACTGAGAAACCTCATTATTAATGCCATCAAGTTCACAGAAACCGGTGGCCATATTTGGGTGGATGCAATTGACCAACATAACGAAATCACTGTTTTCGTTTCTGACAACGGCATTGGTATTAGTGCACAAGTAAAGGAAGAGTTGTTCAAAAAAGTCAGCGGTTATAGCAGCCGTGGTACCGCCAATGAAAAAGGCACAGGGCTTGGACTGATTCTCTGCAAAGAATTTGTTGAAAAGAATGGAGGCAGAATCTGGTTGGAAAGCGAAGTTGGTAAGGGCACGACCTTTTATTTCACACTTCCGAAAGCGGTTTTATCAAATAATCAAAAAACCCGTCAAATTCCTGAGAATCCTATTTGGGAGCAATCCTCAAAATGATCCCATCAATCTCCTGGGTTATTCTGATTTGACAACCTAGCCTACTATTATTCTTTACATGGAAAGCCGCATCCAGCATTGCCAGTTCTGATTCGCTTTGCTCTGGAAGCAGCGTATCAGACTCCAAATAACATTGACAGGAAGCACACAAAGCCATACCTCCACAGATTCCCTCTATCGGCAATTCATATACTTTACAAATCTCCATGACATTCATATTCATGTCAGTCGGAGCTTGCAGCAGGTGAGGCCTCCCTACCCTGTCGATCACTGTAAGATTAATTGTATTCTCCATAGCCCAAGAGTATAGTTCTGATTCAGATCGTCAGAATCCACTCACTCCATTAACCGTTGTATATTTTAAGACGTTCTTTTTGTCGGGATAGATCTTGGCAAAGGCTGATTGCACGGCGAGCGTTCCCTCATGAAATCCGCATAAAATCAATTTTAGTTTGCCCTGATAGGTATTCATGTCTCCAACAGCATACACGCCCTTTCGATTGGTTGAATAGTCAACCGTATTTACTTTCACCGCATTTTTTTCTATTTCCAATCCCCAGTCAGCGATCGGACCCAGGCTGGGAGTCAAACCAAAAAGCGGAATGAAGTGATCAGTTTCTTTTACGATTTCGCCCAATGTAGCGTGCTGAATCACTACCGAACCAAGGTTGCCTGTGGCATTAGGTTTGAGCCCAACGACTTCTGAATCCGTAATTAGTTTTATGCTTCCAGCCTTCGCCATATCCATTACTTTTTGAACAGAGTCCAAATGACCGCGGAAGGAGGTCCGCCGGTGGACAAGAGAAATTTCTGAGGCAATTTTATTTTCTGTCAGATAGATCGTCCAGTCGAGGGCAGAGTCTCCCCCTCCTGAAATAACAACTCTTTTGCCTTGATAAAATTGAGGGTCCTTAATAATGTACTCCACTCCCTTCTCCTCAAATTGCTCCAGATTTTCAATCGGCGGCTTTCTTGGCTCAAATACACCAAGTCCACCTGCAATAATAACAACAGGAGCCATGTGCTTTGTGCCCTTATTGGTGCTGACGATAAATTGATTATTTCCTGTCTCTTCCAGCTGCACGACAGTTTCACCAAGGGTATAGGCAGGTTTAAAGACAGCGATTTGTTCCAGTAGTTTATCCACCAATTCCCCTGCATTGATGATTGGATAGCCAGGAATATCATAAATGGGTTTTTTGGGATATATCTCTATTAGCTGGCCTCCAGGCTGTGGCAATGAGTCGATCAAATGACACCTCAGTTTCAGCAACCCAGCCTCGAAAACGGTAAAAAGTCCCACAGGTCCTGTTCCAATTACGATAATATCTGTTTGAATCATGATGTAAAATAATTGCGAAAATAAATATTTCTGCCTTGAAACCGATCGAATATGATGAGTTGCCCGAATAAAATTAACTTTGTCTTTTAAACCCTGATGAGCGACACCATTCTTCACGAATGCGGCATAGCCCTGGTAAGGTTACGCAAGCCCCTTTCCTACTACATCGAAAAATACGGACCCGCCTATGGGATGAACAAGATGTACATCCTGATGGAAAAACAGCATAACCGCGGCCAGGACGGTGCCGGCATCGCCAACATTAAAATCGATCAGGAACCGGGATTCCGTTACATCAGTCGCTACCGTTCAATGAAAAGTCAGCCTGTGGCAAGTCTTTTCAAAAAAATTGGAAAGAAGTATGTAAAAGCGCAAAAAGAAGGAAAGGAAAAATTCCGTAATGAGAAATGGCTGAAGCGACACCTGGCTTTCTCCGGTGAGCTATGGCTTGGTCACCTGCGATATGGCACCCATGGCTTCAACAGCATTGAAAACGTCCACCCTTTTCTACGACAAAATAACTGGAGGAGCCGCAACCTGGTGATGGCGGGCAACTTCAACATGACCAACGTGGATGAACTTTTTGATAATCTTGTTAACCTCGGTCAGCACCCAAAAGAAAAAGTAGACACCATCACTGTGATGGAAAAGATTGGACACTTCCTGGATGAAGAAGTTCAGCTGCAGTTTGAGAAGTATAAAGATCAATTTACCAACAAGGAAGTTTCCGACATTATTGAAAATGAGATAGACCTCGCTCACATGCTCAAGCGAGCATGCAAAGACTTCGATGGAGGTTATACCATGGCTGGCATGATCGGGTCCGGCTCCTCTTTTGTTGTACGGGACCCGAATGGTATCCGGCCGGCTTATTTTTATGCCGACGAGGAGGTGGTGGTAGTGGCTTCTGAAAAACCTGCAATAAAAACAGCATTCAATATCGAATACAGCCAGATTGAAGAAGTGAAGCCAGGGCACGCTCTCATCATAGCCAAAAATGGTGACTATGCACAGCATGAAATTATTGCGGCAGGAGAAAAGAAATCCTGCAGCTTTGAGCGCATCTACTTTTCAAGGGGTAATGATCCTGATATTTATCGCGAGCGGAAAATGTTGGGAAAGCTTGTGGTACCGCAGGTGCTCAAAGCGATCAATTTTGATTTGAAAAACACCATCTTTTCATACATACCCAATACAGCGGAAACGGCTTTCTACGGGATGATGGCGGAAGTGGAGAACTACCTGATCAAAAGGCAAACAGAGGTGATTGTGGATGGTAAACCTTCTGTGGATTCCCTCGAGGACATCCTCTCCTTTCGGCCAAGGATAGAAAAGATTGTCATTAAAGATGCTAAGCTACGCACCTTCATTGCCGATGACGACCACCGCGATGAGTTGGTGGCACACGTATATGATACCACCTACGAAGTCGTCAAGCGCGACAAGGACACCTTGGTTGTGATTGACGACTCCATTGTGCGGGGCACAACCCTCGAAAAAAGCATTTTGAAATTACTGGACCGGCTGGGGCCAAAGAAAATTGTAGTGATTTCATCCGCTCCACAAATACGTTTCCCCGACTGTTATGGAATTGACATGAGTCGAATGGGAGATTTTGTTGCCTTCCGTGCAGTGATTCAACTATTGAAAGAACAGGGAAAAGACTACTTGTTAGGAGAAGTCTATGAACAATGCCAGCAATCTGTACTGGATGGCAAGCCCGTAAATCACGTGAAGAAACTGTATGATCAGTTTACCTATGAAGAAGTGTCTGATAAGATCGGCGATATCGTAAAACCCGCAGACATGAAGGCGGAGTTAAAGGTTGTATTCCAAACGGTAGAAGGCTTGCATAAAGCGATTCCCAACCATATTGGCGATTGGTACTTCACGGGCAACTATCCGACTCCTGGCGGGATGCTGGTGGCCAACAAATCCTATATGAATTATATGGAGGGAAGACTTGTCCGTGCGTACTGAGGTGTTCTCACTCCCTCACAATAAGTTTGAGCCTCACAATAATTTGCTCAATCCCAAGGGACACGATGTACAAGCCCGGTGACAGTTTTTGAGGAACTTCTATTTTCACCTGTGTGCTGGAAAGGTTTTCTGATACCATTTGAAACAGTTCTTTTCCATTCAAATCCTGAACTTTGATGTAGGCAGTTTTGCCCAGATCACCTGAGGATAAACCAATTGAAAACTCGGATCCATTTGCCGGGTTGGGGTACACGGTCCGCGATCCGTAATCCGGAACATCCACTGCCACCAGTTTTGAGTAACTGAAGTTTCCATCAAAGTCCGTCTGCTTGAGGCGATAATACCATCTACCTGGACTTGGTTTATTATCAAAAGCAGAATATGATTTGGGCGTGGTCGATGTGCCGGCCCCCTTTACTTCAACTACATCAATAAAACTCTCTCCACTCGATGTTTTTTGTACGACGAAAAAATCATTGTTGGTTTCTGATTCAGTCTGCCACTCCAGTGCAACGAAGCCGGACC
>JAYVRH010000162.1:0-2233 GCA_043776495.1 Cyclobacteriaceae bacterium | reverse complement strand
ACTTTCGCAGGTAAGACTCATTTTGGGCCCAAATAACACAGTAAAAATTGGCGGCGTAATCATTGCCCTCAATACCCCGAGTGCCCAACAGTCCGGTTTGAAACTTCAGGTAAATGCTGACTTGAAAGCAGGAGTACCGTATAAACTGTTGCTGGATTTTGATGCAAGCCGTTCAATTGTTTCCACGGGAAGTGGCAAGTACAATCTTAAGCCTGTCATCCGTGTTGTCGCGCAGGCTCAGAATGGTGCGATCAAAGGAGCGATCTCGCCATTGGATTCAAGTCCATCTATTTATGCCATAATTGGATCAGATACATTATCCACAACCTACCCTGACGCTACAGGTGCATTCTTATTGCAAGGTCTGGGAACTGGTAGCTACACGGTGTCTTTCCAACCTAAGGGTGTCTATATACCTCTGAAGAAACAAAATGTATCAGTCACAGTAGGCAGCGTAACGGATATTGGTACTGTTCTGATTCTTAAGTAAAAAATTAGTTCGTTCTCTGAAGGGGACATAGTGCCCCTTTCTTTCAAACACACAATTTGGAATATTTCTGCAATAAAAAAAGCACCCAAGAGGGTGCTTTTTTGTTGAATCTATTGAACCCTAAAATGTCAAGAGTCGGCTACGCCTTATCGGGTTTGGATCATTATACACAACGTTTCCCGATGCTTCTGCCGCGTTCCTTCTGCAAGGTCTGGGAATAGGAAGCTCACCGTGCCTTCCCACCTACAGACTCTTCTTTACTTCTCGATTCTCGTAACTTTCAATCACGTCCCCAACTTGGATATCGTTAATGCTCTCGATGCCCATACCGCAATCAAAGCCCGATCTTACCTCACTGGCGTCATCCTTGAAGCGTTTCAGTGTGCTCAGTTTTCCAGCATAGACTACAATACCATCACGAATTAATCGGATGGGATTAGAGCGTTTGACATAGCCGTCCGTCACCATGCAACCTGCGACTGTACCAAATTTTGTAATCTTGAAGACATTGCGCACTTCCGCATTCCCTACAATCACCTCTTCCAGCTCCTTCTCAAGCATACCTTCCATGGCGCTCTTTACGTCATTGATGGCATCATAAATAATAGAATAAAGACGGATTTCAATTTCCTCACTCTCCGCCAACCTTCTTGCGGAAATAGAAGGCCTAACCTGGAACCCAACGATCACGGCATCAGATGCGGATGCTAACAAGACATCTGACTCGGAAATCTGACCCACAGCTTTATGAATAATTCCAACGACAATTTTGGGTGTGGAAAGCTTCAATAATGAATCCGAAAGCGCCTCGACAGATCCATCCACATCGCCTTTGACGATCACGTTCAACTGTTTAAATGAACCAATGGCAATACGACGCCCGATTTCGTCCAGCGTGATGTGCTTTTTGGTTCTGATGCTTTGTTCGCGAACCAGTTGGGCACGCTTGGTTGCTACTTCTCTCGCTTCGCGGTCAGTTTCATAGACCGCAAATTTTTCGCCAGCCTGGGGTGCGCCATCTAATCCAAGTACTTGTACCGGTGAGGATGGGCCCGCTTCGATTAAGCGCCTGCCGGTATCATCAAACATGGCCTTTACGCGGCCATAGTTGGATCCAGTAACCATGATATCACCTACTTTGAGCGTACCGGTTTGCACCATGAGTGTGGCTACATACCCACGCCCTTTGTCCAGTGAGGCTTCTATGATAGACCCAGATCCGGGTTTGTTTGGATTGGCTTTGAGTACCAACAACTCTGACTCTAACAGAACTTTTTCAAGCAATTCATGCACACCCTTCCCGGTCTTTGCAGAAATCTCCTGGCTCTGGTATTTCCCTCCCCACTCTTCTACAAGGATGTTGTTCTTTGAAAGAGATTCACGAACCTTATCAGGATTGGCCGTCGGCTTATCCATCTTGTTAATTGCAATAACGATCGGCACACCTGCTACTTGAGCATGATTGATCGCTTCTTTGGTCTGAGGCATCACATCATCATCCGCCGCCACAACAATGATGGCTACATCAGTCAGTTTTGCACCGCGTGCCCGCATAGCTGTGAACGCTTCATGACCTGGTGTATCCAGAAAGGCAATCTTCTGACCGCTCTTGGTGGTCACATCATAAGCACCGATGTGCTGTGTAATGCCACCGGCCTCAGAAGCTACTACTTTTGTATTGCGAATGTAGTCAAGCAACGAGGTCTTGCCGTGGTCAACGTGACCCATAATGGTAACAATGGG
>JAYVRH010000161.1:0-7253 GCA_043776495.1 Cyclobacteriaceae bacterium | reverse complement strand
CAGTTTCCCTTTCGCATGCTGCTGTTCGATGCGCTTCTCTCCTCCTCCCAAAAGCGCTTCCTGATTTTTGCGATCAAGTTCTTCAAATCGTCCTTTATCCGGGCCTTTTGGTTGACTCATAGGGTGGGTAGTTGAGCTTCAAATATAGTTATTGTTTATTTCGATATGTTAACTTGGGGGTTGCTTATGAATTCAGGAAAATTCACCGCAGAGTCGCAAAGGCGCGAAGATAATCTGCAATATCTGTGGTTCGTCGGTGAAAACACCTGCCATATCCATGATGGTAGCGATCATCCCGTGGTCGGTGTTTTCACCGACCACTCACACCGATCACCAAGTTCAGGAAAATTCACCGCAGAGTCGCAAAGGCGCGAAGACACTCTGCAATATCTATGGTTCGTCGGTGAACCCACCTACTATATTCACTTGGTTGCGATCACACCGTGGTCGGCGTTTTCACCGACCACTCACACACCATACCCAAAATGAAAGAAAGAATTGCCATCATCGATCTGGGGACAAACACATTTCATCTGCTAATTGCTGAGTGGGATGGTAAGAAAACTTATATTCTTCACAGCGAGAAGCAGCCTGTCAAAATTGGATTGGGCGGCATCAATCAGGGCATCATCACCGATGAAGGTATTCTCAGGGCATTAAATTGCATCAGACGCTTCAAAGAAATTCTGCAAGTGTGGAACGTGGGCGATGTGCAGGCCTTCGGCACCAGCGCCTTGCGCAATGCGATCAACGGCAAAGATGTGATTCATAAAATTAAGTCGGAGACTGGAGTTGAGATAAAACTAATCTCTGGTGATGAGGAAGCTGAATATATTTATTTCGGTGTGCGGTCAGCGCTCGATCTTGGTACAGAAAAATCACTGATCGTTGACATTGGGGGTGGCAGCGTTGAGTTCATTATTGGCGACAAGGAAAATATTTTTTGGAAACAAAGTTTTGAGATTGGGGGTCAACGGCTTTTGGAAATGTACCACAAACACGATCCTATTCTTTTGGAAGAAGTGAATCTATTAGAGACCCATCTTGCAAAAACCCTGACACCCCTTCAGGAAGCGAATCAAACGTTCAGGCTGGTCACGTTGGTAGGATCTTCCGGCACGTTTGACACCTTGAGTGAGATTTATTGTGTCAATCATCACATTGACATTTCATCCCATCCACCCGAAACGCCTCTGACGATTTCAGAATTTTATAAGATCCATGATGAGCTACTTACAAAAAGCAGAGCAGAGCGGTTGAAGATTCGTGGCATGATTGAAATGCGTGTGGATATGATTGTGGTGGCTAGCTGCCTTGTGAAATATCTGATTGACAAATTCTCATTTCAAAAAATCAGGGTATCGTCCTATTCCTTGAAAGAAGGCGTTCTGGCAAAATGGGCAGAAGGTTTCTAAAACCAGGCCGTTAAACTTCCCACCAACAATGTGCTGCCATTCGTGGAATTTTGATTTTCATCAAGATAAATGTTGTCCTGAGAGATAAATCTCCTTGCTTCAAACCGGAGCAGGGCAATTCTGTGCAATTTGAAATTGAGGCAAGCCCCTGCGCTGGAGGCTCGAAATCCCTGCACACCGGTAATCGGTGTCAATTGTACTGATCCCCCATCATTGAAGTGCTCAATCCTTCCAGACAATGAAAACACGTCATTGAAAGCATACCTCCCGATAAAATTGGCCTGCCACCATGAAGCTGTAGCCGCTCCGTTTTTCTGCTGATATCCAAAATAAAAACAGGAAGTAGCCGAAAACTTGCCACCGGGATTATAAATCCAGTAAAAGTCATTGAAGTGTCGCAACCTGAAATCTGGGTTCTGGGTGGATCGTTCATCGCCTGTGTAGGTATTCCAGTTGAACAGCATCTTTTTATTGGGTCTGAATTCCAACTGGGTCCCAACCGACTTACCGGAATTGGTTTCCTGAATTACCTGCCACCCATTTAACAGATAGAGGTAGGCATTCAACTTTGAGCTCAAAGGGACTGAAAGTTTCGCGCCTGACAAATAATAGGGTACGTTCTGGGGAGCAAAAGATCTTGTATACATCAGATGATCTTTCGAAATCGCACTTTCATTGGTATAGGGCGAACCCAATACACCAACATCCAACCATATTTTCCTTTTCTCTGAAATGAGTACACCGACATGCGCTTCCACAATGTTCTTAAGCGATCCGGGCTCATTTTTATAGTTGGCATCGATATAGGTTCCGAATCCAGGCACGAACCGGGCCCGCATATACTTAGAATTGTAACGCACATCCACAAACGCCAGGTTAATGGTCATTTCGTTATGTCTCGCAGAGGACACAAAGTAGGGGTTCGCACCATCCGCTGGATTGCTGAAGTTATAACCATAGTAAGAATCAACATAACCTCCGATACCAACGTGTCCAATAACAGTTGTCTCCAGCGTATCCATCATGGCCGTATTGACAACTTGGGTGAATGCAAGTGTCGGCATACCGACCAGCAATAAACATCGAATAAGATTTCGGAACATCCATAAAAATAGAAAACCGGCGCTTAGAAAAAAATTCCTCTATGGCATCCGTTTTATCAACGCCCATAACTGCAATAGATTCCTGTTACAGGTATGCAAATGGGGTTATCCTGTACCGCGGGTTCCACAACCATTCGAATAATGATTTTAAAACAAAAGAGGCAGCAGGCGAACAACTAATTGGTTAAGCTTGCCTACTGCCTATTATTGATCATCCAATCAACATGGAGTTAAACACTATAGCCCGCTAATCTGCTTGTCCTTCGGGTACTTCACCTCAAATTTAAAGATTGTATTCCTGGTCTCGTTGGGTTGAATCGACCATGACCACAAAAGCTTGCCGGTATCCTTGTTATAGTTGGCGCCACCGGTATCCGCAATGGTGACTTCAATCTGATTGTTTTGAGCGACCGGTACCTGATCTTCGATGACGATTTTTATTACATCCTGTTTTGCGTTGCGCACTGAAATTTCATACGCAGAGGTTTCCCGGACATTGGTGCCAATTGCTTTTCGCGTTGTAAAGTCTCTTACTTTTTCCCTCTTCACCACAATTCGTTTGTCACGCCCTAATGAAACAGTCAGTGTGTCTTTGATTGAATTGGGATCAATAAACGTTTTACTGACAAACGTACCCTCAAAAAATATGTTGGCTTCGCCCGGCAACAGGTTAAAGTCTTCCCAGCCGGTAGCCTTCGCGATCAGGAACGCATCCAGGTCAAGTTTGGGTGCCACCGAATATTGGTACTCGGCCTTTAACTCATAATTGCGGATGTCTACCAACGTGGGCTTATTGGAGGATGAAACATTGTACGGGAGAGAAATATCAAACTCTGTGTTCAATGAAGTCTGAATCGTAGTTACATATTCAGCGGCAGTCTCGGCGCGTTTTGTAACCTCACGTTCGCTTAGCTGTTGAATATCTTCACTTTTTGCAGCGGCTGGCATCGCTGCTCTGGCCTTCTTGTCATAACCGATGTAAGCAACTGGCTGATAGAAATCCAAATACCATGAAGATAATTCGGGCTTCAGTCCGCCCAGGTTTGGGTTTGCGGTGGATAACTTCAGGTGAACATTTTTCCATTCTTCGCCCGTCCCCTGAAATACATTTGCTTTGTAACTAAGCTGAACTGGATTCTTGGTGTTGATCGCGCGCAAGTCATAGACAGGATACCAACCTGCATGGGCTACTACGTAATTCAAAATAAGGTCTGCTGAAGTGGCCACCTCGGCAGAAACACTCACGACAATCTCGCTGGTATTCCGACTATACAATTCATTTTGTGAATTAATCTGCGATTGCAATCTTATCATCCGCTCATTGAGGCGCTTGATTTTGTCGTCTTGCTTCATACGGCCATTCACAATCTCTCCGAGGCGGCTTCGGTAAAAATCAGCCATCGCCTTCAATTCGGCTACGGTCAGGTTTTGATTGGTGCCACCGATTTTCTGGTTGCTTAGCAGCATCTGTTCCTCTTTGTTCAGAATTTCCTTTTGACTTTGCTCGAGGCTAATCTGCTTTTGATAATGCCCGACTGAGTCTTTCAACAGCTTCAAGGACTTGGGAAGGTTCAATTCATTTAAATAATTCTGGCGGTGGCTCGTGCCGAGAAGGATGAAGTTTCCCTTCCCTTCAACCTGAATGCTTTGCGGGTCTAATTCCGAAGTAAGGCCGGTAATCACAATATTGGTCTTCCCCGCCTCCACGCGGGTCTTTACCTCCCGGGTCACTTGTGCTTTCGCAAGAAACACGGTCACATTCGTGATGTTAGATTCGACCGGCTTGTCTACCTGACCGGAGGCAATGAATGAAAGTCCTGATAGGACTGTGGCGATTGGAATTGCATTTAGGAGATTCATAATTATTGATTTAGTTCCAGGATGCACAGATATCATATATTCCATAAGAAAGTTTGCAAAACTTATGCTTTATTTTTACGAAATGAATGAATTACTCCTTCCCCATCAGCGCCTTTGGCAATTCGCAAATGACATATTTCTTAAGATCGGATGCCCCCATGATCAGGCCAGACAAGCTGCCGACGTATTGCTGAGTGCCGACTTGCGGGGCATTGACTCTCATGGTTTGGCACGACTTAGCGGCTACGTTCGCTTGTGGGAAGCCAAGCGGATCAACAGCAAACCCAACTTAAGGATTGTTCATGAATCACCCAGCACTGCGGTCGTGGATGGTGATGGGGGCCTCGGACTGGTCGTTGCGCCGTATGCGATGGAAATCGCAATTGCGAAAGCCAGAACTTGTGGCACAGGATGGGTTGCGGTGAAAAACTCCAACCATTTTGGGATCGCCGGCCAACATGCCATGATGGCGTTGAAGCATGATATGATTGGCATGGCAATGACCAACGCTAGTCCGTTGGTAGCTCCTACTTTTTCAGTCGAGCGCTTGTTGGGTACCAATCCAATCTGTGTGGCAATACCTGCCGGCGAACAACCACCCTTCGTGGCCGACTTTGCTACCACCACAGCCGCCAACGGGAAGCTTGAAATATTACAACGCAAAAATCAGGAAGCTCCCCTCGGATGGATACAAAAGAAAGAAGGGGGACCTTCTACGAATCCACATGAATTAAAAGATGGAGGTGCACTCATACCCCTCGGAAGCGACCGCGAACGCGGGAGTCACAAAGGATTTTGCCTGGGCGCATGGGTAGATATTTTTTCCGCCGTTCTTTCCGGCGCCAACTATGGGCCATGGGTACCTCCATTTGTAAGCTTCCTTGCGCCGCCCAACGATCCGGTGGGTGAAGGCATTGGTCATTTTTTTGGAGCCATGCGGGTGGATGCCTTCCGTCCAGCGGATGAGTTTAAGCATCACATGGACAACTGGATCACTCGGTTCAGGTCAGCAAAAACGATTGATGGGCAGTCACATGTGATTATTCCCGGTGACCCGGAACGCGAATCGGAACAACAAAGGGGAAAACTGGGAATTCCACTGGATCAAAAAGTGGCGGAAGACCTCAAACTGTTGGGGGAAAAATTAAATGTAGATTTCTAAATCAAAAGGAAAAAAATACACGAATTACCCAGGGCGAAGTGAACACACGCTCTGATGAATTATATAGTACATCATACATTGCAATGGCATTGAGGGCAGCGCGCTTTCCTATGGGTTGTTGATACCCGAGTCCGTTCAACCACCTGTTATAGATTTTACGGGGTGAATTAGGATCATACGATGGAGAACTCAGAATCACATATTCGCTGTAAAGAAACACCTGACCGAAGTTATACCGTGCAAATGGACTGATCCCATACTGATCTACCGTTTGACCGACATCTGGATAGCTGTAATGTTGGTACGTGATCGCCGCCCCAACCGAAAACTGATTTGTCACCATGTATCCTACTACTGGATACAGACCTAAATAGGTGTAGCGTCCGGAATAGGAAGTAGTGCCACTGTTAAAGCTTAAACCACCACCGAAATACACTCGATCAAAGAAGGAAGGCTTCTCATTTTCCTCAAAGGTCCTTTGGCCTGAGGCGAGGACACTGCAGCATAATCCAACCACACAAACCAGCAGCGTTTTCATCACTCACTTCTTTTCTTCTATAATAAAAATGTCTTCAGATTGTTTTTTCATCAAATATTTTTCACGGGCAAATTTTTCCAATAATTCTGTTGTGCCCATGAGTTCCTGACGGTCTTTTTCCACTTCCTGAATTTTCTCATGGTAGTATTCCCGTTCATTTTCCAGGGTGCTCAGCTTAGCGGAGAGCCGGAAACGGTTAATCAAATCATTCGAATCCAGAAAAATCATCCAGATCAAAAATGAGATGCCTGTGACAAAATAGAAATTTCTAAAGATGGGTGGGAGTCGCTTGAGCATAAGTTTAAAAAATAGTGATACGAAGATAGGAAAATTTGCAGGATTGATAAAATGCTGTGTATCTCAATCCGTTGTAAGCATTCTGCGGACGTACGCGTCACCTGAAAAATCAATGGTTTTTTCTTTCAAGCAGACAATCTCATTGCTCAATCTGTTAGGACCAGGCCACTACAGAATCACTAATCCGAAAATACTTCTCCTAGATTGACGCGCAAATCAGGAAATAGAGCAGGTGAAATCGTATCCGTTTTAACAAACGGCTTCAAATTCCCTTTGTATTTACCATTTCTATCGAGGGTATAAATCAAAATCGTTTGTTCTTCCGGATGAACCACCCAATATTCCTTGACCCCTGCCTCCTCATAGACTTGAAATTTTAGAGTAATGTCTTTTGCAGAAGTAAACTTTGAAAGGATTTCAATAATCAGATCAGGAGCCCCTATACATCCTCTTTCATCAAGATTGGAAGGATCACAAACAACACAGATATCCGGTTGTACAACAGTTAAAATATCTTTGTCATGTTTCTTCTTGGAGGGACCCGGAAGACGCACATCAAAAGGTGCGGAAAAGACCTTGCATTTTTTACCATGGAAATAATTCCACATGGGACCAAAGAGATTTCCTGATATCCGCTGATGAACGCTGCTGGGAGCAGGAGACATCTTGAAAATCTTCCCGTGAATCAATTCAGACAATTGGTCCCACTCCCATGTCATATAGTCGGCATAGGTGTAAGTTCCGGAGAGATCTGGTTCTTTCAGTTCCATAACTTAAAGATAAGGAGGGAACTTGTCTTTTGATTCACATTTTCCCGTACAAAATGACAAGGATTGTTCGGTCACAATACTATAACTTTGAGTATACCTCAAGCAACT
>JAYVRH010000160.1:0-2235 GCA_043776495.1 Cyclobacteriaceae bacterium | reverse complement strand
GACCAACTCCATTCCGTTTTAGCGACGCCAGACAATTGTGAGATTTCGCTAAAAAAAAGATTGCCCTGATTCAGATGAAGGGCATTGTGCATGTACTGTTTATGCATCCCCGCGTTGACGATATTATTAAATCCCTCCACATCCATGGAAGGCATCGAAATTTTTGACCGTTTGTAATCCTCCGGCAGCATCTCGCTTACCATGATGTCCTCAAGACCATCGTTGTTGATGTCGGCCACATCGGTACCCATGGAGTACATCGAAATGTGGTTTGTGGCCTTTTTGATCTCTTCCTTGAAGGTGCCGTTCTTTTGATTGATATACATATAATCGCCCTCTGCAAAATCATTGGCGACAAAAATATCGGTATAACCATCGTTGTTGAGGTCCGATGTAACCACGCTTAGCGCATAACCAAAATTATTTACGATGCCGGCCTTCAAACCAATGTCCCGGAATTTTCCATGGTCATTGAGAAACAGCTTGTCCCTGCTGCCGGCAGGTGAGAGCTTCTTTTGCCTCACCATTTCTGTAAGCGGGAGATCAAAAGAATCTGGACGATTGGTAACATACACGTCCAGGTCATTGTCATTATCCATGTCAAAGAAAGAAGCATGGATGGAGTACCCAGCCTCATCCAGTCCAAATTCCTTTGCTTGCTCTTTAAAGGTGAGGTCACCCTGATTTACAAACAACAGATTCTTCCGTTGTGCTTCCGTCTCATGGTACCCGCCTTTACACACATATATGTCGAGGAGTCCGTCGCTGTTCACATCGACCATGGTCACTCCATTGTTCCATTTCCCATTGCCACCTACACCAGCTGATTGGGTAATGTCCTTAAACTTCAGGTTTCCTTCATTGAGGTATAATTTGTTTGGCACTTCGTTGCCGGTGAAATAGATATCCGAGAGCCCGTCATTGTTGATGTCTCCAATGCCTACCCCACCACCGTTATACACGTAAGCAAAATTGTCGAAGAAGTTATCGACATTTTCATCAATGGTGTTCTTAAACGTAACTCCGCTCTGAGCGGACAACACTTTTTTAAAAACGGGTGGTTCACCAACCTTGGCATCGTCTTTTATTTCCGCCTTCCTGCCGCACCCGATTACAAGCAATGAAAACAGAAGAATGTTAAGTAGCGACGATGGAAATAGTTTTATCGTTAATGTGTTCATATTTCTTATGATTATTTGCCAAACAACATTCATGACATCTCTTCCATTTCACAAAAATTTATGATGCTTAAATCAATATATAAGAAAGTCTAAGTTTTACATTTAAGTCAGAGCCGTCTGCTCGTTTTATTTTGTAAGGATGGACTTCAGTCCATTCCAGTATAGGTGTTACCATCACGAGAGAGCCTTGGGCTCGGCACATCTTACGCTCAGATATGCACCGTTCCTATGGAACTCACTACTTCATTTTTATTACTTCCAACGGACTGAAGGCCCTGCCTGCGGCCGCCTTCGGCAGGCAAGCGTTGTTACAATATCTATCGTTCCTCCGGAACTTTGGCAGTGCTCTCAACTTAGTCCTACTTTGCAGAAACCTTTGTTTCTGAAATATCTCCTACGTGCCTTAAGTATTTCTTCCAGACCTCTTGAGCAACTTTTCTACCCAGTTTCAGACCTTCTACATTATCGGCCTGAATGTGATAGCCGCCAAGTACACGAGACTGACCGGCCATATCAGCTGTTTCTGTAAATGTGGGAAAATTTAGCGTCACGGTATCTCCCACATTGTTCGGCTCGGTGAGCACACCTGGCACCAGTCTAACATCTTGTCCAAAATTGTCATCTCCTGTGAACAGCCGAAGTACCTCAGCGCAAGCTCCACTCACACAACTGTGACCTGAAACATAACTCGGAAAGGGAGGACACAAAAATGTTTCCGGAGAATAGGGTCGCCATTCTTTTCCATTCATTTGAACCATCCCCTTCTCGGGGCCTCCCCACGCGTTGATCCGTTGGTTCCGGTAATAATCATGGATCAGAGAATAGGGTCGGGCAAAGTCATAGTGCATTTTCGTATCCCATGCAGCTATGAATGCGTCCATGGCAGCCATCTCAACAAGAAAATACATTTTCACATCCTCATCCAATGTATGCTTATCTCTGACGGATATATTTTGGGCAAAAATAAACCAATGCCCCGCCTGTTGGACAGACCTGGGTCCATCGCGCATAAATTCCACCAATGCTTTCTGTTGATTCGTAAGGTTCGTCTGAA
>JAYVRH010000159.1:0-7300 GCA_043776495.1 Cyclobacteriaceae bacterium | reverse complement strand
CAACGGTTTTTTCAAAATTCCGGAAGCGCTTGTATTACCATTTGATAAAAACCACATTACTTTTCATTTCAACAGGGTGGATAAACGCTATCCGAATTCCGTTCGTTATAAATACTTTCTCAAAAACTTTGACAAGACCTGGTCACAGCCAACCGCCATGGGGCATGTTACGTATAGCAATCTTCCACCAGGGGAGTATGTCTTTGATGTGTTGGCCACCGACAAGGCTGGAAGTTGGGATGTAAGCCCCCTGGAGTATACTTTTTCAATCAGGGCGCCTTTCTATCGGACAACCACCTTTTATTTGATCGTTGGCAGTATGTTTTTGGGCTTGTTGGTGCTCTTTGTCATGGTCCGTATGCGTAAGAATATTTCCAGGGCTATCCAGGTCGAACACATTCGACAGCAGGAGCAGGAGTCGCTACGCAAGGAGATTGCACGTGATTTTCATGATGAAATGGGTAATCAACTTACACGCATTATAAATTATGTGAGCCTTATGCAGTTGAATGGCAATAGCCATGGACCCGAACTGTATCGTAAAGTGGAGGAATCAGCAAAGTATTTGTACAACGGTACCCGCGATTTCATCTGGGCCATTGATCCGGTAAATGACGATTTGGCAAAACTATTTTTGCATGTACGCGATTTTGGAGAAAAACTATTTGAAGAAAAGGGTATTCAATTTCGCGCCTTCAATGAAATGAGAGAGAAAGTAAAGCTACCTTATGGCTTTAGCCGCGAAGCCAACCTGATTTTTAAGGAAGCGATGACGAACGCTTTTAAACACTCGGGCGCTGGAAACGTATCATTTTATTTGCGTTCTTTAGGTGAGGGTTATGAAATAGCATTGGAAGATGATGGCACAGGCCTGGAAGAGGATAAGATCAAATCTGCGAACGGAATTAAAAACATTCGTATTCGAGCTGAAAAAATTCAGGCTATATTAACACTAGAAAGAATGACCGGAGGCAAAGGCACCCGGGTACAACTTCGATTCTCAACAACTAAAAAGAAAACCTATGATACCGGTTACAAAAAAACGCGTCCTTATCGTTGAAGACGATTCTGAAATACGCAACAGCTTCGTCCTAATTGTCAATAGCTCACAGAAATTTGCCGTTGCAAACGCTTATGGTAGTTGTGAAGAGGCGATTAAACACCTTGCTCAAGACAAGCCAGATTATGTTTTGATGGACATTGAACTTCCGGGAATGAATGGCATTCAGGGCACTCGCATCATCAAGGACAAAAGTCCCAATTCAGAAATTATTATGGTCACGGTCTATGATAATGAGCTGGTGTTTGAAGCAATGAAGGCAGGAGCTACCGGCTATATCACTAAAAGTTCCAACCACCTTGAACTGCTGGCCGCGCTGGAAGAAATTTCCAAAGGAGGTGCGCCGATGAGTAGCAAGATCGCCCGGCTGGTAATTGACAATTTTCACATCAACCCCAACTCACCGCTTACCAAGCGCGAAACGGAAATTTTGGGGTTGATTTCTGAAGGGAAGACCTATACTCAAATATCAGAGCAGCTATTTATTTCAAAGGAGACTTCGAAGACGCACATAAAGAATATTTATTCGAAACTGCAGGTCAACAGTAAGTCTCAGGCATTGGCCAGAGCCGCCCAGGATAAATTGATTTAGAGAATACATTTAACCGCGACGCAGAGACACAAAGAAGTATTTTGTATGCTCAGCGTCTTAGCGTCTCCGCGGTTAATCCCCTGCGCCTAAAATCCCTTATGGGACGTGATTCTTTTGATTTAGCAGACTGGTATCTTTGATTTGTATTTTGGGTAAGGTGAGGTGGCTGCCATCATGGTCATGGGTGGATTTGGGGCAGCCACCCTTTTTTATTCTTTTCTTACCACCTGTCCTCCTTCTTCTTGAAAACTCCTCTGCGATTCCTTAGCTTTTGGGGTTTAAAATCCAACATGAAAAAAATTCTTCTGTCCTTCTTGCTTGCAACTTCATTATTATCAACAGCCCAAAGGAAAAAACAATCAGAAGCCACACCCCCTGCCCCCACGACAGCCACCGTTTCTCCCATTGATGGGAAAACGACCGGTATGAAAAAATTCCCGGGCTTCTTTGATTTTTTTTATGATGAGAAGCAAGACAAGATTTTTCTGGTAATCGACAAGTTTGATTCGGAATTTCTCTATGTGACTTCACTCACGGCCGGTGTCGGATCGAATGACATTGGACTCGACCGCAATCGATTAGGACAGGAACGTGTGGTGAAGTTTGAAAGAAGAGGCCCCAAAGTGCTGCTCACAGAAATTAACCTTGGCTTTCGTGCCCTATCTGATAATGCGGCTGAACGCAAAGCTGTACAAGAGGCTTTTGCTCAATCTGTACTGTGGGGCTTCACGGTGGCGGCAGAAGAGGCTGGTAAAGTATTGGTGGATGCATCCGATTTCTTTTTACAAGATGCCTTTGATGTGGTAGGTGTACTCCGAAATACGCAGCAAGGGAATTATTCATTGGATAAATCACGGTCTGCACTTTATCTTCCGCGCACAAAAAACTTTCCGCAGAATACCGAACTGGAAGCTACGCTCACCTTCACCGGCCAACCAATCAGCCCTTTCATCCGAAGCGTGGCTCCATCGCCAACCAGCGTTACGGTACGCGAGCATTATTCCTTTGTGCAGTTGCCTGACAATAATTTCAAACCAAGAAAGTTTGACCCACGGTCTGGTTATATCAGCATGTCATATTTTGATTATGCAACACCCATCAGTGAACCAATAGAAAAACGATTCATCTTGCGCCACCGCCTTGCCAAGAAGGACCCTTCCGCTGCGCTCAGTGAACCAGTTAAGCCCATCATTTACTACATGGACCCCGGGGCTCCAGAACCTATCCGGTCAGCGTTGATGGAAGGAGCTCGTTGGTGGAACCAGGCATTCGAGGCTGCAGGTTATAAAGATGCGTTCCGAGTTGAACTTCTACCGGAAGATGCAGACCCAATGGATGTAAGATATAATGTGATCAATTGGGTGCATCGATCCACACGAGGCTGGTCTTATGGAGCCGCTGTGACAGACCCTCGCACAGGTGAAATAATAAAAGGTCATGTGGCACTTGGCTCATTACGGGTACGACAGGATTTCTTAATTGCCGAAGGCTTACTAGCTCCTTATGAAAATGGTAAACCAGTTTCCAAGGAAATGGAACAGATGGCATTGAACAGGTTAAAACAATTGGCCGCTCATGAAGTGGGTCACACCATCGGTCTGGCTCATGCGTACTCTTCCAGCAGCGAGGCACGGGCTTCCGTGATGGACTATCCACACCCATTGGTGAAGCTAACCAATGGAAAAATTGATCTGAGCAGTGCCTATGATGACAAGATTGCTGCCTTTGATAAAGTATTCATCGCCTATGGCTATCAGGATTTTCCAGCGGGGACGGATGAAAACAACGCACTGAATGATATTGTGCAAAACTCGCTCAAGGCAGGCTTCACATTTCTGTCAGACCAGGACGCTCGGCCCATTGGGGGCGCCCATCCATATACCCACTTGTGGGATAATGGAAAAGAGCCGGCCGATGAACTGAACCGTGTGATGGAAATCCGCACCGTCGCCATGCGCAATTTTGGTGAAAACAACATCAAGCCTGGAGCTCCCATGGCGACCTTGGAAGAAGTATTTGTTCCAATGTATTTCTTCCACAGATACCAGGCGGAAGCCACCGCTAAAATAATAGGTGGCCTGAACTATCGCTATGCACTCCGGGGAGACGGACAGCCGATTGCAGAATTGCTTACCCCCCAACAGGAGCTCAACGCCCTGGAGGCCTTGCTAAAAACCGTGCAACCTTCCGCACTGATGTTGCCTGAAAATCTTTTAAGAATAATTCCTCCCCGGCCGCTGGGCTATGAGCGTCACCGTGAATTGATAAAAGTAAGAACAGAGCTCACCTTCGATCCTCTGGCAGCGGCCGAGACTGCTGCGGATCTTACTTTTAGTTTGATATTGCACCCTGCCCGTGCCAACCGGTTGTTTGAGCATCATTCACGGGATGCAAGGCTCCCGTCTCTAGAAAGCGTAATTGATAAGATGGTGAGCGCAAGCATAAAGCAAATAGCAAAACCGGGATACGAAGGTGCTGTTCAAATGGCCATCGATCACGCACTCTTTATCAATCTGACCAAACTTGCATTGAACAAAGATGCGGCAGCACCCACAAAAGCCATTGCCTTCATGAAGTTAGAGCAACTTAAAGCATGGTTGTCTTCGAAGGCATCCGTCACGCTTGATGAAGAGTGGAAAGCATTTTATAGCTATCTGTCAGGACAAATTATTAAACTCCAAAGTAGTCCGGAGGAATTCAAGCAGGAGAATTTATTGGTGGCACCTCCAGGTCAGCCCATCGGCGACTACGAGCTTGATTATTGCAGGAATTGATCCCCAAGAAACTTTTTTTCAGCGGATTGATTTTATGATTACCATAAGCGGCCTTTCGTATTCTTATAATAGTCAAACGCGCATCAGCTTTAAGGATTTTGCCATCCAACAAGGCGAGCACTGGCTCCTGTTGGGTGAATCCGGAAGCGGAAAGACCACCCTGCTTCATTTATTGGGTGGACTCCTGAAATCGCATGAGGGTAGCATTATGATGAACAGCACGGACATCACCCAACTCTCTGAATCTGCATTGGATCACTATCGTGGGCAACACATTGGATTTGTCTTTCAGAAAAACCACTTGATCAATGCGTTGTCGGTAAAAAATAATTTACTCATGGCGCCATTCCTTGCGGGAATGAAACAAGATGAAAAGCGGGTTGACGAGATCCTGAGCCAACTGGCATTGGTTGATAAAAAGAATTCAAATGTTAAAAACCTTAGTCAGGGCCAGGCACAGCGAGTCGCTATTGCGCGGGCGGTTCTAAACAAGCCATCCGTGATACTCGCCGATGAGCCAACGTCTGCCCTTGATGACAGGAACTGCGAACGAGTGATTGACTTGTTGCTCGAGACCTCCATTCAAAACGGTGTGACACTGGTGGTCGCAACACACGATCAGCGCCTGAAGTCGAAGATCAAAAATCAAATCCAACTTTAATTCCAGGAAAAGATGAGCCTCATTTCTCTTGTTTGGAATTATTTGAGGGCCAAACCCCTTAATACCATACTGAATATTTTTTTGCTGGCACTCGGCATTGCGGTCATCACTGTATTGTTGTTGTTTAATAAGCAGTTGAATGAAAAAATCTCTTCCAACGCAAAAGGTATTGATCTGGTGGTAGGAGCAAAGGGCAGTCCGTTGCAGTTAATACTATGCAACATCTTTCACATTGATTTTCCCACTGGCAATATAAAATTAGCTGAAGCGGAAAAAGTCGTGCGTCATCCGATGATAAAAAAGGCAATTCCTCTGGCGTTGGGTGATAGCTACAAAGGCTATCGGATTGTGGGTACGAATCATAATTATCCAGAATTATACAAATTGGTACTCGCGTCAGGTGGCTGGTGGAAAAATAATCTTGAGGTTTCCATTGGAGCTACGGTGGCGGAGCTTGCGCATTTGAGCATTGGCGACACGTTTGCCAGCGCTCATGGCCTCACGACGAATGGTCACGATCATGAAGAGAATCTTTATAGAGTAACTGGAATACTTCAGAAGAGCAACACCGTGGTGGATAACCTTATTCTTACCGACATAGAAAGCATTTGGAAAATGCATGATGTAGGTGGGGATTCCAGCACGACCACCGCGCGTCCCTCCTCCATTGTGCCTAGTGTTGCAGCAGGAGACTCTGTACGGGAAGTGACATCGTTGTTAATTCAATATCGCAATCCGCTGGCGGTGATCCAACTTCCCCGGTTTATTAACAGCAACAGCAATCTTCAGGCTGCTTCGCCAGCGTTTGAAACTGCCAGACTTTTTTCAATTCTGGGTGTGGGCGTAGATGTATTGCGCGGGTTTGCGTTCGTGTTGATTTTTATTTCTGGCTTAAGCATATTCATTGCACTTTACAACTCACTCAAAGAACGACAGTATGACCTTGCGATCATGCGTTCCATGGGAGCGAGTCGGAGCAAGCTGTTTGTTGCCATTGTCATGGAAGGAAGTTTCCTCACATTGATGGGAAGCATGGTGGGCGTGGCTCTGGGGCATGGTGTGCTGTGCTTGTTTACGATTTTAATAGAGCAAAGTCAAAAGGCAGGGCTGACGGCTGCTGTATTTTACACCGATGAGGCATATATTTTGGCTGGAAGTCTTTTACTGGGAATTTTGTGTTCTTTGATGCCAGCGGTGCAGGCTTACAGAACGGATATTCATAAAGTGTTGGCAGGCAACTAAGAATCCAGATCATTCTTATAATTTTGGGATTTTGTAGAAAGTATTGTTATTGTGGTAATAAAATAGTTTATGAAGAAGCCCTTGTTGTTGTTGTTAGTGTCCCTGATCAGTCTCTCTGCCTGGGCCCAATCCGATGGCTGGGCCCTTTTTGCGAAGACAAAATTCGAAGCAAAGTACAATGACAAGGCAGCTGAATATTTCTTGTATCCGGTCTTTCCGGCAGAGTTGAAGGACTTGGTGGGTAAGGAAATTGCATTGGAAGGGTATTACATGCCAATCGACATAGATGGCGATGCTTATATTATTTTATCAAAATTTCCTTACAGTCAATGCTTCTTTTGCGGTGGTGCGGGGCCTGAATCGATCGCTGAGGTGACCTTCAAAATCAAACAAGGTAAATTTGAGATGGATCAATTCTTACGTGTAAAAGGCAAGCTGAAGCTGAATGAAGGAAACATCGATCACGGAAATTTCATTCTGGAAGAAGCATCCATGATCAGCAAATAGATTCTGACCTTTTCTACCTCAGCATCCTGATTTGTCGCCTCACCACATGTGGTCATTAGTTGAGATCCCTTGCCTACTGCCCTTATAGCGCGCGCTTACTTAAGTATCAGATTGTCATAAGGCCGGGTATGGCGCGACGTCTGTGACGCGTGCCGGTGGGAATTAAATTCGAAGGAGTGATGAACCAATCAAAGATTCGAAGCAATAAAGCATGGATGTAATACAAGGGTGCAATTGATCAGGTTGTACTACGGTGGGAGTTCCACTAAACCTAAATTCACCAGACAGAAATTAGATTATATTCATAACAAATCCAGTAGTGGAAGAGACTGTAGATGAACCCGAGCACTACAAGTACAGTTCAGGTCGAGATTATTATACAAAGCGAAAGGGATACCTTGCTATCGATTTTGTGTGACAGAATTGAAGGCTTCGAGCAACTCTCGCAACGGGCACGCGTTGCA
>JAYVRH010000158.1:0-7302 GCA_043776495.1 Cyclobacteriaceae bacterium | reverse complement strand
GAGCTGGGAGCTAAAACTAGATTTCTAACTTGAGCCAGGCTGAATTTGGAATCTTTAATTTGCCACAGATTGCACAGATTACCACTGATAAATTCATCGGTGAACATCCCTGCCTGCGCCAAGTCGCTTCGGCAGGCAGGTGTGTAATCTGTGGCTATTAAATTGAGCTTGGCCATATGGCGGATGACGAGTTAGATGGAATTGTCGCTGATCGGGCCCACGCAGAGTGACGCTGATCTAATTCTATGCTATCTGCGATCATCTGCGTGCACTTAATTTGCGCTGATCTGCGGGAAACAAATTTGCCTTCCTCATTTTATGTAAACTGAATGAATTTCAATGCCTTCAACAAACGTTTAATTCAGCTTAAATTCAAACAAAAATGCATGTTGTCATTGGCAGCGGAGTCGAAGCCTTTTGACAAAGCCCGAGGGTTAGAACAATCTTTCTTTAAGTTGAAAATGTTGCCTACTGCTCCCGCTATCGGGATGCCTACTGCCTACTTCTCCTTCGAAACCGATTAATTCAGCATAACCCTACCCGTCCTCAACTTATCTTCTCCACCACGAGATTGTGGTTGGTGTAAATGCAGATGTCCGCAGCAATGTGAAGGCTTTCGCGCACGATCTCCTCTGCACTCATGTGAGGAGCGAATTTCTTCATAGCGAGTGCCGCTGACTGGGCATACATAGACCCGGAGCCAATGGCAGCAACCTGATGGTCTGGTTCAATCACATCGCCTGTGCCAGAGAGCATCAGCAACTCATCTTTGTTGACGGTAATCAACATAGCCTCGAGCCTTCGGAGAAAACGGTCCATGCGCCAGTCTTTTGCAAGCTCAATGGCAGCACGCTTCATATTGCCTCCATAGGCATTTAGTTTTTCCTCAAAGCGGTCAAGAAGGGTGAAGGCATCGGCAGTAGAACCTGCGAAGCCCACCAATATCTTGCCATCCTGAAGCTTTCGGATCTTCTTGACGTTGCTTTTGGCGATGGTAGTGCCCAGCGTGGCCTGACCATCGCCGCCAATGGCCACTTGTCCATTGTGCATCACAGCAATAATGGTGGTAGCGTGAATGGTTGTGTTCGTTGATTTCAAAGTGGTTGTGTTTTTAATCCTCTGCTAAAAGTGATCTTGCGTATAAGTTGACAATTGACAACAAAAGCCAGTTGACAAAGTCTCCACCATTGGTACACATCTTTGGGTTGTCTCAAACCTTATTACCTCCTTATGATGGCAAGAGAAGAGGTAATAAGGTTTAGAATAGTAGTTACGCATAGGTTACTAAGGTCATAAGGTTTGATTGGCAGCTAATCTTTGGATTTCCCAAGGCCGGGCTCCTTTCCCAAACTTGCATCTAGCGTGACAAAGTATGAGGGTTAGAGCTAATCCTGTCTTCTACGATAAATGTTGTCAATTGCCTTTGTCAACTATCAACTCCCAAATGATTAGGAGCTGCATCATGAATACCGCGCACTATATGAGTATTCTCACCGGGTCTTCCAACAAGCCTTTCAACGTTTTCAGGAAGGCAGAACCTACCGCACCATCGACGGCACGGTGATCACAAGACATGGTGACCTTCATCACGTTGCCTGGAACCAGCTGACCATTTTTTACAATGGCCGTCTCCTTGATTCCGCCAACGGCAAGAATACAAGCATCCGGCGGGTTGATAATGGCAGTGAACTCTTCAATGCCGAACATACCAAGATTTGAAATTGTAAAAGTGCTTCCTTCCCAATCAGAAGGTTGCAGTTTTTTATCGTGTGCCTTTTGAGCCAGATCCTTAACTTCCACTGCGATGTGCGATAGTGACTTGTTATCCGCAAAACGCACTACCGGTACCAACAACCCATCCTGAACCGCTACGGCGACACCAATATGTATGTGATGGTTCTTTCTCATCTTATCACCCAACCAACTCACATTGACGTCCGGATGTTGACGAAGGGCAGCGGCAACGGCCTTGATCACCATATCATTGAAAGAAATCTTTACCGGCGAAATTTCATTGATGCTCTTGCGTGCCTCCACGGCTTTATCCATGTTGATTTCCATGGTAAGGTAGAAATGCGGTGCACTGAATTTGCTCTCTGCTAGTCTTCGAGCAATTGTTTTGCGCATTTGAGACACGGGCACCTCATCAAAGCTTTCTTTTCCCACTACAGCAGGAAGTACAATTGGAGTCGAAGGTTTTCCCCCTGCTGCTTTCGCCGGCACCGCTGATGGTCTATAACTTTCAATATCTTTTTTCGTCACACGGCCATGGTCACCAGAACCTGCGATTTTAGAAATATCATAGCCCAGGTCTTTGGCCATTTTCTTCGCCAATGGCGAGGCTTTTATACGTCCATTGTTGTTTTCTTCCTTTACCGGCAAATTAGTAGAAGCAGCAGCCAGAACAGGTGCAGCTGCGCCTGTACTTGGAGCAACTATAGCTTTTGCCTGATGCGCTTTTAAGAGGGTCTGCCAATCTGCATTCTTTTCACCTATGATCGCCAGCACACCATTGACGGTCACGGCTTCTTTCTCTTTTGCACCGATGTATAGCAACGTCCCGTTGTTATAGGATTCATATTCCATAGTAGCTTTATCGGTTTCGATTTCAGCCAACAATTCACCTGATTTTACTGCATCTCCAACTTTTTTATGCCATGCCGCAATCACCCCTTCGGCCATAGTGTCGCTCATCTTTGGCATGAGCACAATCTCAGCTTTGATTCCAGATGTGTCAATCTTCGAATCCGGAGAAGGAGCAATTGCCACAGCCGCTTCCTTCTTGGCTTCAGTCTTTCCTCCTGCTGTCGCACTTGCCTGAGTGCTTGAAAGGAGTCCAGCATAGTCTTCACCTTGCTTTCCAACAATCGCCAAAACGTCGTTGATTTGTACTGGCTGACCTTCCTTCGCCCCCAGATACAGTACAACGCCAGTATTAAATGACTCATAATCCATCGTGGCTTTATCAGTCTCAATTTCCGCCATCAGTTCTCCTGATTTAACTGAATCACCCACCTTTTTGTGCCACTTTGCGATGACCCCTTCGATCATCGTATCGCTCATCTTAGGCATCCGGATAATTTCTGCCATGCTTTCGTTATTAAAATTAGTTATGAATTCAAAAATAGGCGTATTGAAGGGATTTTCAAGCGCCTTTGGTCACTTTAAGAGGGCCTAAAAAATATTGAAACTTCCCAGCAGCAATTCGAATCTTGTCACGGAAGGTGTTAGACCATAGCTGTAGCGGAAGCCCACATTGAATTGGGGCAAAAAGCGCATGACATTAATATCAAGCTTCACTTCGG
The DNA here is from genome assembly GCA_043776495.1 of Cyclobacteriaceae bacterium. Taxonomy (GTDB): domain Bacteria; phylum Bacteroidota; class Bacteroidia; order Cytophagales; family Cyclobacteriaceae; genus ELB16-189. The sequence continues at coordinate 3,997 of JAYVRH010000158.1, read as the reverse complement.
CTCCGACAGAAGTATAGGTCTGAGTGCTCGTGCCACTGGAAAGAATGCTCTTGCCATAGCCATAATCAAAAAACAAGTTCGCCCGAAGCCGTTGCACATTCACCAACGGACCGATGGCAATATCAGGATACCATAGTGGAAGGGTATAGTTCGCAGACATTGAATAAAAATCCTGAAATCTCGCAACGGATTGGCCCCTGGGCAACGGAATTTGATTCCTAAAAATATAATTATCAAGTCCTTCGCCAGTGGTAAGATTGACCGAAGGTCTCAAAGTTTTTTGGTAAGCCCAATAACCCCAAATGGAATGATGCTTTAATAATCCGGGGAAATATGCTGTGCCATACAAAGAAAACTGACGGCCGGAGAAATCACCACCATAGGGTGTATTATAGTAATTGATAAATAATTCCTGTCCCCATTTGCTCTTGATGTCCCTACGACTTCGCTTGAGCAACCGATATGCAGAGAGATCGAAGTGATTGTAAACTAAGTTGCCATTGCCCACCTTATCTCTTGCAAAAAATTGTGGATAAACTGATGGAAACAAGCGCCCACCACCATCAATGCTGTTTGTGAATCCAGTCACATGGGTGAGTCCAAAGAAATTACCAAACGAAATGTTTCCAATGTATTTTGAAGTTGTTGTCACAAGGGGAATTCTGAGTCCCGCCTCCATCGTCTTCTCTTGCCAAGTGAACGTGAGATTATTTTTCACCGCCACCGTATCGGTCTTGACAATTTTCTCGTAGATGACATCCCCTTCGTTCACAGAACGGTCGGACTGGCTAACTGTGAAATCCAGTATGGGATAAAATCCCTGATAACTGAATCCTGCCTTCCATCCCCCTGCACGTTCGTTAATATCGTAGGTATATCCGGCATTAATTGCAGTGGTACTCAAAATATCCTGGGATGCGATGCCCACCTGCAACTGTGTGAGTGAATTGGTGAAGTAGGGCCCCCAACTGTGAGGATTGATCATGCCACTCGCCCGGCGGTACCGCTTGCTTTGAAAATTGGTATTCGAAACTCCCTCTAACAAATCCGGGTTGTGTTCCTGGTCAACGAGGTGCTGAAAAAATGAGTTGGGAGATGGAGGAAGGGTTTCAATTCTTTTCCAATTCGCGGGATCAAAAGGAATTTTTACTACGTCCATGCCATCACGTGACTGGTTGTTATAGTAGATAGTCTTACCATCCGCAGAGATTGCCGCATTGTATGCACCGTATTTGCTTGAGGTGATCTGAAAACGCTCCTGGGTATCCGTATTTACTGCATATACATTGTCAATACCACTGGCGGGAGAATTGAAGAAAAGAAAATTCTGATACGGCACAGGATAACCTATATTCTCTTGTGATGAAGGGATAATATCCATCTGGGTCGTCTGAGATAGATCATACAAAGTCACGGCCTTACCTGTGGAGTTAGTTCTCAAAGCAACAACTGACTTGCCATCGGGTGTAAATCGCGGCATGGCCAACAAATCATTGTCAGGATTTGGGAAAGTCTTAATTACTTTTCCACTGACATAGTCAAGTACGACGAGCTGAATCTTATAATCGGAAGATGTCTCGATGGTAGCCACCTGATTTCCATCCGGCGAGAGGGCAGCTGCTGAATATCTCGAATGACTTGAAACAATTGTTGCCTTTTTACTTCCTAAATCAAAGCCCTTAATAACACTATACGTATGAACCTGCCAGCGTGGATCGAACCGAAATTCATTCCAAACTACCCTCTGACCACTGGCAGACAACATTCCTGATTCATTAACTATTCCCTGAACATATCGTTGTTCCTCTTTCCCATCCTGATTGAGAAGAACAAGCTGATCAATGTCACCAATACCCGATTTCGTTATCAGCACTTTTCCATTGTCAAGCGGCTGTGGATAAAAATAATCAGTGTAAGCCTGGGAGTTTCTCTTTGTTAAAGTTTGAAATTCTGTAAACTGAAAGCCGCTTATTGCCTGTTCATAATCCTTCTTGCGCTCAGCGGCCATCTCCTGATACAAATCCTTCAGATAAAGGCCAGTCTCTTTTTTCAGTGCATTGGAGAAGGCAAATGGTATGAAAGGCACATTCCACGAGCGACCTGCCACTTTTTCCCATATTAAAGGATCGCCCGTCTTTTTGCGGAGGTAAGAAATCATGTTGTAACCCAACACATAGTGGTTGGGAATATTATTCTTATACGAACGCAGATATTGTTTGTGATAGTTAAAGGTGCGTCCCTCCAGGATGTTGGTGCGAAAGACAAGGTCAAAATTTGGAATCCTTCCTCTCCCACTTTGAGTAAAGGCTGTCTCGGTGGCTACGGCATCACCTTCCCAAAACCACAGCGGAGCTGCAGCGAATGCCAGTCCTGCCGTTGCCTGCTGACCAAAGATGGTGTAGACAAATTTATTGAAACCAGTAATGCTGCGCTGGAACTGTACAATGTGACGATATTCATGCGCGGCCAATGTATTTAGCCAGTCATTCGTACCAAGAAAGTTATAGTTCTGAGGAGGCATGGTATAGAACTCCGATCGTCGTGGTGCCACAGTGACAAATCCATTTGAAACAGATGACTGGTTCTGCAGAATGATGGAAATCTTTTTCGGCAACGCTCCCATTGATTTGGACTCCGGCTCACGGATGGTTTCAAGGGTATTTGCCACCCGCTGGGCCTGCACATCAAAACCAGCAGGATACAATACCCTGAAGTTGGGTGTATTGATCTGATACCATTTTATGTGAGGCGCATTGGTTTCAAGGTTATAGGATTCCTGCGCTAATGCCAGATATGGAAGGATGCCGATAAAAAGTAAGACGCTCCGAAAGACCAATGACATTTCACGCTCTTTAAGTTTGAAAACTACACTTTGAAAATCAAAATAAAAACCCGGCAACTAAAAATCACCGAGTTTGAGTAGCTGTGGGTGCAAAAAGGTTATTTCTTATACCGCTTCCCGCTGGTGGATACTGCTGACACGTTGAAAAAACCAACCGCTTTGCTGCCATTCAATTTCGCATTGGTAATATTGGTCGTCACATTTGCAAGTGGCGTCGAGAAGAGCTCCTGAAATCCCCCGGGGCGGTCAGTTTGTATCTTTACTTGATTCAAATGATCAAAAGCTGCTACTGTCAGAGAGTAGATCTGAACATTTAATGAATCTCCGGAAACAATGGGCGATAACGGTTGATCGTTTTCATCCGTATCCCGTGAATTAATGCCCCTTCTAATGGGTGTGATGAAATTTACTCCATCAGTTTCTCCGCCGGCAGAAAAACTGGCATCATAGGCTACGTTGATTTCACTGGGCTTATTAAGCAATACACCATTCTTATAAGTTCTGATCCAATAAGCGTCACCAACCCCTTTTGGGTCGGTGGCCCAAAATTCACCTCGGGTTACGGAATCAGCGCTGCCTGTACGCTTGTCTGTTTGAAATACAATCGAGTCGATTGGTGGCACTCTCCCCATGCGCGATGAAGCCGTAAGTATATCTCCGTTGATCTGGATGTTAAGCTGATACCTGGCTCCTACTGTGCCAAAAACCTCATTGCCTTTTGGACTCCATAAATAGTATCCAGGCTTCTTATCGTCTTCCTGGAAAGCATGCACCTTCCCTTTATCGTCGCTGACCACCACTGTGGCTCCTGATACTCCGGGTGGAATGGTGTTATCAAAATAAGCTTGTGATTTTGATAGTATAATCACTTGCGTCCCCGGCTTGTTGGTAAGCCAGGCATCTACAGAAAATACCGGACTTGCCTGCTCCAATGTCGGACTAATGATATCCTCACATGACACCATGAGAAGGGTGAAAACCGCGAGGTTGATCCAGCTATTTAATTTCGTCTTCATTGAATCAAAATTTGAAGTTGTATGAAATCGAGGGTACGACGGAGCCAATAATTGACAATTGTGTAGCCTGAGATTGTAAAGGCTGACCTTGAGGAACGCGTTGATCTCCTTGCGAGAAATAAATTGAAAAGGGATTTCT
>JAYVRH010000157.1:0-2251 GCA_043776495.1 Cyclobacteriaceae bacterium | reverse complement strand
TGTTTAAAGACAAAAATCTTCCTGCTTTAATGACGGAGACAAAGGATGGGGTTATTAATAATTAGGGCGTTTTCAATTTGGAATGACGTCCATGTAGTATTAGCGTATTACTATGTATAGACTCTCGGCGTAACAAGTCCATGAATGCAGCGACGAGAGCGATGGAGCCCTTCAGGGCTACGGATGTGTGGTGGGAGTAGAGTCCAGTGATAGTTTAGATAAAACTTACGGATGTTTGGACTTTAGGTCAGACCGAAGCCAACCCACGCGCTCATATAAAATCCTTTCTCCATTGAATTTCTTTTGTGTAATTCTGCTTTATTAATCACATCATATGCAAAAACTAATTCTGATTGGAGTGGCAGTGCTATCATTTCTGACAAGCACAGCTCAAAAGAAGAATGCTGAACCGACCGCTAGCACAACTACATTTGATCAAACCCTTTACGCTGGCATTCAGTGGCGCGAGTTGGGTCCGTTTCGAGGTGGCCGTTCGTGTACGGTAACCGGTGTGCAGGGCAATCCAAACGTGTACTATTTCGGAGGTGTAGGGGGAGGCGTTTGGAAATCGAATGATGCAGGCCGGACGTGGGGAAACATTACCGACAATTATTTTGGAGGCACGATCGGTGCCGTAGCTGTTTCAGAGAGTGACCCAAACGTTGTTTATGTCGGTGAAGGTGAGCAAGGCCTTCGCAACAACGTGTCATCCGGTTGGGGTGTATGGAAATCTACTGATGCTGGGCAAACTTGGAAGCACATTGGCCTTACGGAATCCAAACACATTTCACGTATCCGCATACATCCCAAAAATCCCGATGTCGTTTATGCTGCTGCCATAGGGAACCTTTGGAAGCCCAATGAAATGAGAGGCATTTTCAGAAGCGTCGATGGTGGCCAGACCTGGAAAAAAATTCTTTACATCAACGACACCGCAGGAGCATCCGATTTGACTTTTGACCCGAGCAACCCACGCATTCTCTATGCCAGCACCTGGAACATGAAGAGAAATGGCTTTCGTATGGACAGCGGGGGCCCCGACTCCAAATTATGGAAAAGTACTGACGGTGGTGATACCTGGGAAAATCTTAGTGACAAACCCGGGATGCCAAAGGGATTAAATGGAATTATCGGAGTTACTGTTTCACCTTTGAATTCCAACCGCGTTTGGGCAATCATTGAAAATCTTGAGGGCGGAGTGTTTCGTTCTGATGATGCCGGTAAAACGTGGACACGGATCAATCAGGATCGCGCGCTCTTGCAACGGGCTTGGTACTACTGCCGCATTTATGCAGATACTCAGAACGAGGACAAGGTGTGGGTGATGAACGTGAGTTATGGCGTCTCCAAAGATGGAGGCAAAACTTTTGAGTTGAAGAATGCACCCCATGGTGATCATCATGATTTATGGATCGATCCCAATAACAACCTACGCATGATCATCGGCGATGACGGTGGGGCTCAGGTCTCCAACGACGGTGGAGAAAACTGGACAACCTATCACAATCAACCTACGGCGCAATTTTATCGCGTCTCCACCGACAATCAATTTCCATATCGAATTTATGGTGCACAGCAAGACAATAGCAGTGTTCGTATTCCTCATCGTACGGATGGAAATTCAGTAACGGAAAAAGACTGGGATGCATTGTCGATTGGCGAGAGCGCTCACCTCGCTCCCGACCCACTAAATCCGGATGTGATTTATGGTAGCGACTATAAAGGTTATATGAGCATGCAAAACCTGGCAACCGGACAAGAAAGAAGTACCAACGTGTGGCCCGACCTCCCGGCCGGCTCGGGGGTTGAAGTGATGAAATATCGTTTTAACTGGAACTACCCCATCAGCTTCAGTCCACATGATCCTAAAAAATTGTATGCCGGCTCCAATCATCTTCATGCAACATACAATGGAGGAGAAAGTTGGGAAGAGCTAAGCCCCGACCTGACACGCAATGAGCCAGAGACTATCAAATCCTCAGGAGGACCTATTACGCAGGATAATACAGGTGCGGAATACTATGCCAATCTGTTTGTGATTGCTGAATCACCTTACACCAAAGATGAAATCTGGGTTGGGTCTGACGATGGACTGGTACATGTGACAACGGATGGTGGAAAGAACTGGAAAAATATTACTCCACCCATGTCGCCCAAATACAACATGATGAACGCCATCGATGTAAATCCTTTTGTGAAAGGAGGAGCATACGTGACGGCCACCTCTTATAAGTTTGGCGACAATACCCCC
>JAYVRH010000156.1:0-2253 GCA_043776495.1 Cyclobacteriaceae bacterium | reverse complement strand
TTGTCAGCAAGATTCTTTCCGATTTTTGAAATTTTACCTTCCTTCAGCAACACATCCGTATTTTGTAAAATGCCCTCCGCTTCGTTGGTCCAGACCGTCGCATTCTTGATGAGTAGGGCTTCCTCCGTTGGCAAGGAGGGAGTGCCATGAGCTACAAACGGGAAGATGACTTTCCCGAACTCTTCTTTCTTCTCCTGGGGCTTTGGTGCACTTTTTTCTTCGATGTTTCCGGTACGTGTCGATGACCAATCAACCCAAGTTCCGTTGGCCAACTGTCCTTTACCCTTCCATCCGGTATCGTTGCTCCACCCTGACAACAGGATGGTTCCCGTCTGTTTTTCAGGTTTGAAGTTCAATGTTATTAAGTCATTGCTGTTGGTGAGCGTCACATCAATGGAAGTGGTGTCGCTCACTTTTATTTTCGCCTTGGGACTTCCGGACTCACCAGTCACTTCAAGGTTATAGGTTTGTCTGTTGACGGATAAACTATATTTTCCATTGGGGTCGCGTGCGTCAAGCGATTTGATCGAAAATGATTGGCCTTGTACCCAGTTTTGATACACGACGGTCTTCTCATCAAATATTTTTCCGGAAGTGATAATGAAGTTTGCCAACATGCCCTTCTTTAAACTTCCCACTTTGTCATCGACATTCAGCAATTTGGCGGGAGTTTCGGTAAGGGCCTTGAGGGCTGTGGTCTCCGTCAGACCATTTTCAATCGCTTTGCGGACATTCGGGATCAGGTCACTGGATTTCTTCAGACCATTCGCCGTCAAGGCAAAGATAATTCCGGCTTTCTCAAGTGCCGCTGGGTTGGTTGGAGCCAGCTCCCAATGTTTCATGTCTGCAAGCGAAACGCGGGTGGCATCAAAAGCATCGTCTACGTCAAAAGGTTCCGGATAGCTCACCGGAACGATCAGCGCTGCATTGGTCGCTTTTATTTCATTGATTCTTTTGTATTCATCACCGCCGCCTTTGATGATATAGTGTACGCCGAATTCATCCCCTATTTTATCTGCCTGCACCACATCTTTCCATTCGGTAGCATCAAATATTTGCGGGATTTTTTGGTTTTGAATCCATGCTTCCAATGAGTTGTCGGCAAATGGGCGCGGGTTCTGGTTCGCAAACCACTCCGCGTCAAGATAAGTCTGACGGAGGAGGGCGACATAGCCCATCATTGAGCGTGGATAGCTTTGGGTTGAAGTTCCGCGATTGAAAGAGTAGGTGGCAGCAACCTTTGCTTTCAGTAATGATTTATTGTCAGTCGACTCAGATAAGGTGACAAAGGCTGAAGTACCTCGCGCGATCCCGTCAGCCTTAAAAGTCATTACAGACCCAAAGCCAATCTTGCGGAGTTCATCCGCACTCTTAGCATTCACTGTGAATTCATCAGCCGCATTATAATGGGATCGAATGGCCTGGTTTGCATTGTAGGCTCCTTTTGTTTTGGATTCTATCTGCTCTGCGCCCCCTCCAAAAGGATTGCCACTGCGGGGCCGCTCCACTTCAGGTAATCCATAACTTGAGTACATATCGATCAATGATGGATACATGTATTTTCCTTTCAGATCGACCGTGGTATAACCTGCTGGAACTGCGAGATTGGTGCCTACTTGTTCGATCTTTCCTGATTTGATCAGCATTGTGGCATTTTGTAATGTGGTCTGAGCATCAACTACGATGGTTGCGTTGGTGAAGGCATAAGCCCCCGCCCTTGAATCCTTGACATCATTCCTGGGAAATGTTTCCTGGGCATTTGTATTCAAATTGAAATGGGCCAATGCAAGGATTAGAATAATCTTGATATACTTCATAAGTGAGGATTGTTAAAAGCCGGAAATTGACCGATAGTCTTTATGGCGTCAAAGTAAGGAATATTGGGCAAGGTCAAAACATGATTTAGGATGCGTGGTGCAACCAGATGACCGCTTGTCTATCTAGCTTACCAATAGCCATATCTTACGGTTGCATTTCATAGCTAGATTCGAAGATCGCGGCACCCGAGATGGGGCCGCGAAGACGCTCATCATACTAATATCACAGTCTTCATGTCAAGTGCAACACAAATTGAGATGATTGCTTAACCTCCCTTGGGTTGTCTTCGCGGTTTTTTGATGTCCCAGCAAAAATACTGCGATCTACAAGCTTGATTCAATGATGTAACAAATCGAGCAGAATGAACTCGTTTTTATTGATTTACATTTCATAGTAAAATTCGAAGATCGCGGCACCCGAGACGGGGCCGCGAAG
>JAYVRH010000155.1:0-2260 GCA_043776495.1 Cyclobacteriaceae bacterium | reverse complement strand
TGTCGGCGATGGGTGCTACGAGCATATCGCAGGTAGATGTACCCATTACTTTGCTCAAATGATAGGCTTCTATTTGTCCACCTACCGCACCCATGTGTGCATCAAAGGCTCCTACACCGACAACGACATCTGCTGTAAGGCCAAGTCGACTGGCCCACTCAGCGCTTAGATTTCCTGCCGACTGATCAGCGGTGTAAGTCTCTTTGAAAAGCCGGCTCGTGAATCCTTTGAGTAACGGATCCAGTGAAGTGAAGAAATCCTCTGGGGGAAGTCCACCAAAATTTTTTGCCCAAAGAGCCTTGTGTCCTGCGGAACAAACACCCCTTTTCATCTTGTGAATATCTTTCCCGCCTGTCAATAAGAAAGGAATCCAGTCGCAATGCTCTACCCACGAGTAGCAGGCTTTGCGAACACTTTCATCAACTCTTAGTACATGCAGCAACTTGGCCCAAAACCATTCGGAGGAATAAATGCCTCCCACATATTGCAAATAGTTTGTCTTAAATCCTTTTGCATGTTCATTGATCTGCGCTGCTTCACGTGTCGATGTATGGTCTTTCCACAAGACAAACATGGCATTGGGATTTTTCGCGAAAGCGGGCAAAAGGCTGAGCGGTGTACCCGTACTATTCACCGCGACAGGTGAAGAGCCTGTGGTGTCAATGGATATGGCTCTGCAATTTTTTCTTACCGCATCACCGGCACGATCCAAACTTTCCTTGATGGTGTATTCAAGCGCTTCTACGTAGTCCAGCGGATGCTGACGAAATTGATTTTCAGATGGATTGCAATACAACCCATCTCTCCATCGCGAATATTGAAATACGGAGAATGCTACTTCCGCTCCATTGGAAGCATCGATCACAAGTGCCCGGACGGAGTCAGTGCCGAAATCAACACCGATGACATAATTGTTTTTCATGCTCTTCCCACATTTAATAAAGACTGAAACTGTGACCGGTATTTTCTTTTGTTGAGTTTATAATAGAAGGCCCCCTTTTTTGAACTGTGTTTTTCCTTATCCTTCATCTTTACAAGCCATTCCATCGATAAGGCCTTTCGACTGAAGTTTCTCTTGTCAAACTCCTTCTCATAAACGTTCTCATACAAATTTTGCAACACGGGCAATGTAAACTTCTCCGGCAACAACTCAAACAAAACCGGCTGAACAGAGGCCTTGTCGCGCAGCTTTGATTTTGCCAGCGCCACCATCTGGTCGTGATCGAAAATCAGTTTTGGAATCTTCTTTAGCGTGACCCATTGCGGATGAAAGTCGTCGCTAAGCTGTTGCTCATACTGATGAATGTCCACCAGCGCATAATAAGCCACGGAGATGGTCCGTTCGACCGGGTCACGTTGAGGGGTTCCAAACGAGTGAAGTTGTTCGAGGTAGACACCACTAAGACCGGTAAGCTGCTTTAAGATGCGGTTTGCAGCCATCTCCAGACTTTCCTTCTCATTAACAAATCCTCCCATCAGGCTCCATTTCCCTTTCTCGGGCTCAAATCCGCGGTGAATGAGTAGAAGCTTCAATCCCGCTTCATCAAACCCAAAAATGATGCAATCAATGGCGATCAGAAAGCGATGCTGAGCGGTATAGTGTTTCATTTCTATCTCTTAGTGATGCGACAACCAAACACCCTTAGAATAGTAGGGTAAACCTCATAGTGATTCTTTCATTTGTTAGAGACTAAATGCATTCACCACGGAGGACACAATGAAATGCACACGGAGAAGCCACAGAGAATGCAATAGTTTTCTCTGTGACTTCCCTTGTGCCCTTCGTGCCCTCTGTGGTGAAAGCATTCTTTTTAGTTTTTAGTCATTAATCTTAACATCCTTGATCTTCCTCGGCAACCACACCTGCATTGGGTTTTGTCCGCGGTTGCACCACGCGTAGTAAGGAATCGCGGTGATTGTTCTTACTTCTGTCTTCACGGATTGCCCATCCTGATCAACGATAATGGATGGCGCCTGAAATTGAATGGTGACAATGCCTTCCAGCATATCTTTTTGATAAGTCGTTTTAAAAGTGGCCTTATCAGGAAGGATGAGATCCCAGGCTTTTCCGAGATTGTCGGCACCTTCAACACAATAAACAATGGGCCCACGCTGCAACGCTACCCGATCATCATCTTGCTTTACTTCTGATCTCGTAACAATTCTTTTTACATCCATCGGGAGCATCAATTCTATTTGGTCTCCCTTCTTCCATTCACGATCGACCACAGCATATCCTTTCTCCATAGCGTATGGCTGT
>JAYVRH010000154.1:0-7371 GCA_043776495.1 Cyclobacteriaceae bacterium | reverse complement strand
TATCGCGGCCAGTTTGAAGAGCGCATGAAGGCCGTGATGAACGAACTTGAGAAATCACAGGATGTCATATTATTCATCGACGAGCTTCATACCATCGTTGGGGCAGGCGGTGCCTCCGGTTCACTCGATGCATCGAATATGTTCAAACCTGCTTTGGCAAGGGGAGAAATACAATGTATCGGTGCTACCACTCTTGATGAGTACCGACAGTACATTGAAAAGGATGGTGCTTTGGCACGCAGGTTCCAAATGGTACTCATCGACTCTACGAGCGTGGAGGAGACGATCCAGATATTGGACAACATCAAGGAAAAATATGAAGACCATCATCACGTCACTTATACAAAAGAGGCCATCGATGCTTGCGTAAAACTTTCTGACCGCTACATTAGCGACCGTTTCTTGCCAGACAAGGCAATCGACGTGCTGGATGAAGCGGGGGCACGAGTTCACATCAACAACATCCACGTACCAGAGGATATTGTAAAATATGAAGAGGCTATTGAAGACGTGAAGAAAGAAAAGAATCGCGTCGTAAAAAGTCAGAAGTATGAGGAAGCAGCCCAGCTCCGCGATAAAGAGAAAAAGTTGATTGAGCAACTCGACCTTGCGAAAACGCGGTGGGAAGAGAAGACCCGTACAGAAAAATATACGGTAACTGAAGATAATGTGGCCGACGTTGTCGGCATGATGACGGGCATACCCACAAATCGCATCGCCCAAAAAGAGAGCAACAAGTTGCTGGGTATGGGCAACGAACTGGGAAGCAAAGTAATCGGTCAGGAAGACGCTATTAAAAAATTAACAAGGGCAATTCAGCGCACAAGGGTAGGATTGAAAGATCCCAGAAAGCCCATCGGCTCATTTATTTTTCTTGGCCCCACAGGGGTAGGTAAAACTGAATTAGCGAAAGTGCTGGCCATGTATCTCTTCGACAAAGAAGATGCCTTGGTTCGCATTGACATGAGTGAGTATATGGAGAAATTTTCTGTATCCCGATTGGTGGGAGCTCCTCCCGGATATGTCGGTTACGAAGAAGGAGGACAGCTCACAGAAAAAGTCAGGCGCAAGCCATACAGTGTTATTTTATTGGATGAAATCGAAAAGGCCCATCCGGATGTATTCAATATTTTGTTACAAGTTCTGGATGATGGAATTCTAACCGACGGCCTTGGTCGGCGGGTAGATTTTCGGAATACGATTATCATCATGACCTCGAACATTGGTGTTCGCGATCTCAAAGATTTTGGATCGGGAATTGGCTTTGCTTCCAAGTCTACGCAACAGAATGAAGAGGAGGTTATGAAGAGCACGATCCAGAGCGCTCTGAAGAAAGCCTTCTCACCCGAATTTCTCAACCGCCTTGATGATGTAATTATTTTCAACTCGCTGCAACGCGAGAACATCCATAAGATCATTGAGCTCACCCTGGGAAAATTGTTCAAGCGCATCACCGCACTGGGTTATCATGTAGAACTCACTGACAAGGCGAAAGATTTCCTGGCTGAGAAAGGTTATGATCATCAATTTGGAGCGCGTCCTCTGAACAGGGCTATTCAAAAATACCTCGAAGATCCCGTGGCAGAGGAAATTCTGAAAGGCGAAGTTGAAGAAGGGGGCACGATTCTCGCCGATCACGATGGCAAGGGAGATGTGCTGACAATCAAGGTGAGGAAGGCAAAGGCGTCGTCGAAGGAGAAAAGTTAATCAGTACGAATAAGATTCATGAAAGAGGCGGGCGTTCCGCCTTTTTTATTGAAATGTTGGTCTCTTAAAGTCGCTCCCCGGATACTAAGACCAAGTATCTATAAATTTGCCACAGATTGCACAGATTTTCACAGATGATTCTATCAGTGGTAATCTGTGGCTAAGGATTTTAATACGATCCAAAATACTTCCTTAAGAACCACTCGATGGAAATCAGTGCCAACAGGAGGAAGAAGACAGCCTTCATGTTAACCAGGGGTTGAAAGGATTCCTCCGAATGAATTAAACTCTTATTCATGAAAAGAGGCGGGCTTTCCGCCTTTTTTATTGAGATGGTGGTCTCTTAAAGTCGCTCCCGCGGATACTAAGACCAAGTATCTATAAATTTGCCACAGATTGCACAGATTTTCACAGATGATTCTATCAGTGGTAATCTGTAGCCAAGGATTTTAATACGATCCAAAATACTTCCTTAAGAACCACTCCATTGAAATCAGTGCCAATAGGAGGAAGAAGACAGCCTTCAGATTAATCAAAGGTTGAAAGGATTCTTCCGAGTGAATTAAACTCTTTGCTTCTTCGTTAGAAAAGTCCGTGGTCAGTTGGTTGATGTCACTGAGCTTGTGAAATTTCCCGTTTGTATTTTCTGCCAACTTACGAAGGAGGCCAAAGTCCGCCGTGAGGTTTTGAACTTCCTGATTTTGTTCTGTCAATAAGAATTCTCCCCGCACTTCCTCCCTCTTTCCCTTCACATCAGTCATCCCGCGGTAGCGATAGACCCCTTCTTTGAGTCCACCAATTCGATACCGGTTGTTGCCAGGCCCAATCACATATCTGTAGCTGGTAAGCTTTCCCTGCTCATCGCGAAGTTCAAGGTCGATGGTATTTCCATAAACCGGTTCATATAGATCATTGTACACCTGACTTTCCAATACGACAGGGCCATCACTGGTAAACTCCCGTTGAAGGGGGAAACACCGAAACTTGAGTCGATCATCCTCTGTACTTAGGTACTGCAGCAATTTGGAAAACAATTCATCAAATGAGTTCGTCTTTTCAGTCTCTTGAAATTCACTCAACCGCCATTTCCAGATGCCTTCCCCCATCATGACCGCGATCTTTTGCCGATCATCCTCCACAGTATATAACAATGGCCTTTCGGTGATCACACTGCCAATGCGTTGGTGCATCATGATCTTTGCTGTAGCAGGATAAGAAAATTTTCCAAATGGAACTGACACGGGCGGGTATCTGGTAATGTTGGAATTCAGATCATCTGAAAATCCCAGCTCCTTGTAATTTGGGTTGAGCACAGGCTGAACTTCATCTCGTTGGGTCGACGGTTCAAAATTTACCGGCACTCCCACGGTAATCAGTGCTTTCAACATTGTTTTTTGGCCAATGATTACCATCATTGAAGTTCTTGCCTTAATAAAAGAGGCAATGATGGCCGTGGTTTTTCCCTCCACGTCGGGCCCCTGGTGGGCTATGACCAAGTCTACCTTGCCAGGTACAAGCAACGCAGGGTCCGCTTCTTTCACACCTGGTATATGAACGACAAACTCATAGTTCGAATTTTTCTCTACCACATTCCGGAGCGCTTTTATATCAGGATGCGGTGAGTGAGCGATCAAAAGAATTTTCTTTTTCCCTTCGACCACCTCCACAAAAGCGCTGGACCGATTATTCTTGAAATTGGTTTCACGAGACCCATTTTCAATCCGAATTTCCAGTCGCTGAATGCCCTGAGTGCCGGCGTCCAACTGAAAATCAAAATCGAGCAGGGCCTTGGTGCCAGAATTCTTTCTCTGCTGTTGCAGCACCTTGCCTTGCTGAAGAACCGATACCGTGATGTCTTCGTTGACAAGCCCAATCACCCCCACTTCGGCCCGCAACGGAAATTTATTTCCCTGGTAAACGATCCTGTTATACGCTACATTTTTCAAAACCACGTCTGCTCGCTCGGTGGTATCCCCCACTCCGATGGTGTAAACTGGGATTCGCATCGGCAGGTAAAGTGGCGACAGGCCATTGTTATAAATCCCGTCTGTGACGAGCACTATTCCCGAGAGATTTTTCCCTTCATAGCGATTGATTGTTTCCCGTAAGCCTGATGCAATATCCGAGGTAGAACTTTCGAAGTAGATGCTATCAGACATTTTGTTAAGGCTGCTCAATTCCACTGCACGATTTTGCTTCCTCAACACGGTTGATGTTTGTTGCAGTGTACTGATAAGTTGTGCGGTGTCGATTGTTTCTTTTATTGAGCGAGAATTATCAACAAGAATTACAAGGGATGGCCTCTCAAAGATGTTCTCGGTCTGCTTCAGGATCGGACCCAATACCAGCAACATCAACGCTGTGGCAAGCACTGCGCGAAGTCCAAAAAGAATGCGATTCAACGATTTACTCCAATTGTATTTTGCCGTGTACAAGAGAATAGCGTAGCCCACGCCCAGGATGATGCAGACGAGAAAGTAGGCAGGTGAATATTCGAAGATGATGCGCTGCATGGGGTGCTTAAAGTGCTAAAGTGCTAAAGTGCTAAGGTGTTAAGGTGCTAAGGTGTTAAGGTGTTAAGGTTTGGATCACACTAATAACCATATTTTTCTTTCCACAGTTTTTTTAGAAAATTTCTCAACTCTTCTTCTCTGGGGTTATTGCCCGGATCGTAGAATTTCTCACCCACAATCTGGTCGGGAAGAAATTCCATATTCACAAAGTTATCCTTAAAACTATGAGCATACTGGTATTCTTTTCCGTAACCAAGATCTTTCATTAGTTTGGTCGGCGCATTCCTTACTGCCAACGGAACCGGGAGGTCGCCGGTTTCATTCACTTTATTGATGGCACTTCCAATCGCTACCGTACTTGAATTGCTTTTTTGTGAGCACGCCAGATAGGTCGCACATTGACTGAGAATAAGCCTTGCTTCGGGATAGCCAATCAGGTTTACAGCCTGAAATGCGCTAGTAGCAAGTACGAGTGCCGTTGGATTGGCATTCCCGATGTCCTCGGAAGCAAGGATCACAAGCCTCCTCGCAATAAATTTTACATCTTCTCCTCCTTCCACCATACGAGCCAGGTAATATACCGCTGCATTTGGATCGCTGCCTCGAATGGATTTGATGAAAGCGGATATGATGTCATAATGCATCTCACCGCTCTTATCGTAAATGGCAATGTGCTTCTGCGCTACGTCCATCACCAGTGTGTCGGTAATTTCGATTTCGCCCGGCACCGATTCACTAATCAATTCCAATAAGTTTAACACTTTGCGAGCGTCCCCACCGGAAATCGTGAGTAAGGCATTGGGTTCTTTAATGATAATCTTTCTTTTTTTCAGATCACTGTCCTTGGCCATTGCCTGATCTATGAGTGAAAGCAATTCTTTTTCACCCAACGGTTTTAACACATATACCTGGCATCTGGAAAGCAATGCTGAGTTTACCTCAAAGGATGGGTTTTCCGTAGTGGCACCGATCAACGTGATCGTCCCCTTTTCAACGGCTCCAAGTAACGCGTCCTGTTGTGACTTATTGAAGCGATGAATTTCATCGATAAATAGTATCGGGCGGTTGGTATGTTTTGCTTTTTCAATGATCTCCCGTACATCTTTCACCCCGGCATTTACGGCGGAGAGTGTGTGAAACGGCCTTTTTACTTCGTTGGCTATGATGTTCGCAATGGTCGTTTTGCCCACACCCGGCGGTCCCCACAAAATCATTGACGGGACGTTACCCGTGGAAATGGCCTTGCGAATGATGCCGTTGATTCCGACCAGGTGTTCCTGCCCCACGAGGTCTTCCAGTTTGGAAGGTCGCATGCGCTCAGCCAGGGGTGAAGGGGAATTCAAAAGCATATCAAATCATCAAAATGATAAACAGTGCATTCACACCCAAGCCCAGGGCTGCGCAGAAGAAGAAAATGAAAAGAAGAATGAAGTATTTGAGGGTGGTCTTGCGCCAGCTTTGTCCGTACATCTTCTTCATGGCGACAAGAAGGTACGCAAATATCGATAAGGCAATCAATGTGGCAGAAGGAAGAAATGAAATTAGAAAATAGTTCCCCAGCGTCTGGCGTTTTGGAATATCCTTCTGGCCGCAATGATGACAGAACGTGTCTATTAACTTCGTACCGCAGTTCAGGCAGTTTTCATTGTGACGTTTCGACTTGCCTGATTGCTCAGCATCTATCATGCCCTCCGCCTCAGGAAATGATTTGCTCAACTCATCCATGTCAGAAAGAAAGTTTTTTGAAAACGTCTATTGTCTTCTCTAACAAACGATCCTCAAAATCCAAATGGGTCACCAACCGGATCTCTGTCTGACTGAATGCAAGGGCCTTTATGTGATGCTCCCCTATCTTATTCAAAAACTTTTCAGTCGTGATGCCCGTCTTCAATTTGAAGATGATAATATTTGTATCCACAGGCATCATGGATTCGACATAGGATTGACTCCCTAAAACTTTTTCCAGCGTCTTTGCCCTCACATGATCTTCTTTGAGCCGATTGATATGATGATCAAGCGCATAAATGCCTGCCGCAGCCAGAAACCCCGCTTGTCTCATCCCACCGCCAAAAGCTTTTCGCACTCTCCGCACTTTCGGTTCAAGCTCTTTCTTGCAAACGAGTACCGATCCAACCGGTGCGCCCAATCCTTTTGAAAGGCAAATGGAAATGGTATCAAAATATTGTCCGATGGTTTGGGATGGTGTTCCTGTTTCAGCAAGCGCATTGAACAATCGTGCTCCATCAAGGTGCATCTTCAATCCCTTTAATCTCGAGAATTCACTCACGCTCTTGATCTGGGCCAGGGTGTAATAACTCCCCGCTTCGCGGACGAGTGTATTCTCGAGCGCCACCACGGAAGTGATGGGGTAATGTGAATCCGATGAATTAATATTCGAGGCAACATCTTCCACTGACAGCCTCCCGCGGTCACCTGGCAGCAATCGCACACTGACGTTGCTGTTGCCTGCAAGTCCGCCGCCCTCGTATTTGTAAATATGCGCTCCCTGGTAACAGATCACTTCGTCATAAGGTTGTGTGAGTACCTTAATGCCAATTTGGTTGGTCATGGTTCCTGATGGACAGTACACGGCCGATTCCATTCCAAGAAGGCTTGCACATTTTGCTTCCAGTTTTTTTATGGTCGGGTCCTCACCAAACACATCATCGCCCACCTCGGCGTTCATCATCGCCTCAAGCATCCCGGGCGTCGGTTTGGTGACGGTGTCACTGCGTAAATCAGCAATCATGATAGAATAATTTCAAAAGGTGAAAATACGAAAAAGGGGTTAAGTAAAATCACAATCCACGGACGGAAATTCTTCCTATTATCTGATGGGTGGGTGAACGAAGACAGATATTCAACATCCACTTGCGCAACATCAAAGGGGGATTCGATCATTTCATGGAAGTCTATCCCGACAATGGCGACCTGGACTTCTTTGAAATTCTGAAAGTGTTAAAGGAAGTAGATTATCCTTACATGGTCATGCCTGATCACGTGCCGCACCATCCTGATCCCGGAAGCAGTCAACAGGCATTTGCATTTGCGTATGGATATATCAAGGCGATGATACAGGTTGTGTCTGTTATTTGAATCGCGTTTGTTGTTACAAATGCCCTAATAAAATGGGTACAAATCAAGGAAGAAA
>JAYVRH010000153.1:0-2272 GCA_043776495.1 Cyclobacteriaceae bacterium | reverse complement strand
GAGATAGCAGAGCTTAACCGAAGAACTGCAAGAGAAATTGAAGAATCGACAAGCCTTATCTGTATAAAGCTTCTATTGGATGAAACAATAAAACCAGTACCCCTTGAACGGTTTTTGAACCGTTTTAAAAATGATGACGCCTGGATTTGGTTTCAAATCCATACGTTGTTGCAGTTCGATATCCATTCGAAAGCTAAACTTAAAAAGACACAGATCGACTTGATACAAAAGTGGGCAATTGACACCTTCCAAAAAATCAAATTTGAAAATTCATTCAATAACGAGCGATATTTTCCGAGTCTGGCCTATGTCGCGTATTTTGTAAGACGGTTTGATATTCCGTTGTCACAAGAACAGTATACTCAATTGCTATGGGTAAATTCTTCCTATGTGCCCGTGCAAAACAGTTCAGTAAAACCAGGAGAGGAACGTGAACCATTGATCGAATGGCTTGTTCCAAAAATCGGAGTGCACGCCATTGAATCCGCGCTTAAGTTGAATTTTGCCGTTGGAGTTCAAGGAAGTGCCGTAATCCGGCAATACTTTGAGGCAGCTGCGAAACATAAATTTAATGCCTTGCTACCCATGATGACAGCAGAGTTAGAAAAGGAGACCATAACGTCTAACGATTTTTTTTACTGCGTTGCCTCATTTCAAAAAATAGAGGGCGACCCCAAACTTGTCGAGTATCTTATTGAGAATGATTCGAGGCTGGATGCACATGATCAGCTACGTCTCATCGACGAATTGACCGAACGGAAATATCCGGGTGTTCTATTATTACTCAAGAGAAGACTAGGCAAATTAGAAGATGAAGAAGGACAATTGACTTGTGCCAAAAGGCTGATGCAGATTGGCTCGATAGAGGGGTTGCAATACTATAAAGATTGGATTGTCAGACACAAAACGATGCCACGAGGTCTCAACCGAGAAACAATCAAATTGCTCCCTCCCGAATCTGCTCTGAAAATCTTGTTTGAGATACTGGACACGCTACTTTCTCCCGACTTTGACCAAGACCATCTTTTGAACGAAGACCAGGAACTTTTTGATGCGACCAATGCCATCGGTGGATCATCAAAGGAACGGTATACTTGCGTAAAAATGCAGTACAACGATTTATATAAGAAATACCAAAACAAATCAATAAACTATTGGCTTTTGAGGCTGGATAAGGACTTCCACTCCGCAATGGCTAAGAATGCCACCTTAACTGACGTCATTCTGGCAATAGACGGGTTGATTTGATATTATCATATCCTGATTGGATGATGACTTTGCCGAAATGTGCTTCGCGTTTCTTGCAATTCAAGCGATTCAAAAATAAATATTAGAGTGATTCCTTCATCTTCGAAATAGTTTTGGCCCAAGCCCTTCCGTTTCCGCCCGGTTTCCGCACTAATGTTTTAAAAACGAAAAAACCGCCAGAGAAACCCTTTTGGGCATTCTGACGGTTTAATGTTGTAGCGGGGGTAAGACTCGAACTTACGACCTTTGGGTTATGAGCCCAACGAGCTACCAACTGCTCCACCCCGCGGTGTTACCATTCGCGGGGCTTTGTGGCTAGCCGTACAAGGATTTTCCTTTTACGAGCTACTCCCGATCGCTATCGGGACTCCACCCCGCGGTGTTTGAACCGTAAAATTACCCTTTTCCCGTCGAAAACAAAAAGACCGGCACCTGGTATTGAATTCAGCCAAGGGTGTATCCAGGTAATATTTCATAATTTGGTCATTGGCCATTGGATATCCGTGTAACGACCGGGGCATATTGTCATCCAACACGGATCAAGAGATATGTTTAATCACTTTGGTCGACAATAAATCATTTATGAAAAGAATTTTACTCCTCTTTCTTGTCTCTCTTTTCGCCATGAACGTCAGCGCACAGGGCACCCCACCGCTTCGCATCATCATGATTGGCGCGCATCCGGATGACTGCGACCAGAAAGGCGGAGGGACTGCGATTTTATTAACTTCCTTCGGTTACAAAGTCAAATTTGTCTCCGTCACCAATGGAGATGCCGGCCATCAATTGCAGGGAGGTGGTGTGCTCGCCAGGCGAAGGATGCTGGAAGCAAAGGAAGCAGGCAAAAGATTCGGCGTAGAATATGACGTACTCGATAATCATGATGGCGAATTGCTTCCCCACCTTCAGGTGCGCCTGGAGATCATCAGAAAAATCAGGGCGTGGAATGCGGATGTGGTGATTGCCCCGAGGCCCAATGACTATCATCCCGATCACCGCTACACGGGCGTGCTTGTTCAGGATG
>JAYVRH010000152.1:0-28545 GCA_043776495.1 Cyclobacteriaceae bacterium | reverse complement strand
ATGTCCTCCATACCCTGGCTGGCAATTTTATCAAGGATTTTTCTTTTCTCTTCTTTGAACAAGGACCAGATCGAATATTTCTCGGGACCAAAATAAGTCTGCATAATGCCGATCACATCACCCAGACGGCCGTCTTCAAAGGCATTGACCATTCTGAACTGCATGCTTGCGAAATTATCAAACTCAATATCGAGCGACAGGCTGCCAATCAGGTCGTGTTTTCCTAAATAAATAACTGCAAAAGAGAACCTCTTTTCAGAGCGCGTTACCAATGATCGAACCCGGGTGACACCCAACACCAATTTATGCTCGCCTGCTTCTTTCTTTACAAAAAACTCATTGGTCGCCTCGTAATTAAACAACGGTAAATTTTCAGGCTCTTCTTCAAATATGGAAGAGACGGCATAGTGCATCCCCACACGGGTAAGGTTGGTCTTTGAAGGCCATACCAGTTTCCTATAGACATTCGCTCCGTGCTCGTAGGCCGCCACATTGCTGGGGGCATGCTCAAGCCGGGCAAGAAAGGCTCCTTCAAGATCCTGATCGGTAAGCTGTCTCGAAAGCTGAATTGCCCGGCAAGCATATTGAATCACCTGCACAGTTTCAATTCCCGATATCTCATCAAAAAACCATCCACAGCTTGTGTACATCAACATGGCATGACGCTGCAGTTCCATCAATCGAAGGGCCTTGTTAATATCAACATCTGCTACTGCCTGGTTCTTAAGGAAACGCTTGACCGTTTCGTCGGTACGTTTTGAGATCACTTTGATATACTCATTGCGAGCCTCCCACGGGTCACGAAATAATTTTTTTGCCTCCTGTTCAAAAATTTCTGACAGCGCATCCCGCAGCCAATCGAGCGAATCACGAAGTGGCTTACGCCAGGTCTGCGTGTACCCGGCTTTTCCGGAATTACATCCACAATTGCTTTGCCAGCGCTCAACTCCGTGAACGCAACTCCATGAACTATTTTCTACAATCTGGGCCTCATGCTTTGGCGGGAACTTCGCCGAAAAGGATGCATAGTTGGTGAGGTTAACTTTTTCGTTTTTTTCAATGTAATCCAGGCAGAAGGCGAGTGCCATGTCGCCGTGTTTATGATGATGTCCATAAGTCTCACCATCGGTGGCGATATTTACCAACTGTGGAGAATCATCGCCCTCATTGAAGGAGTTCACCAACCGCTCTGCAAATTGTTTTCCATCATAAAGAAGTCCATTGAAAGCGACTCCCTGGGCAATATTGCCGTCGTAGAAAAAAAGTGTAATGCTCTTTCCTGAAGGTAGATTACATCGATAGGCCTTGCGGGTATCAACGGTCTGGTCATTGACCTCTATCCAATCCTTATTCCCAATTTCGCGAGTAGCCTTCGCTTGTCTAGGTGCCAATACCGTGAACGTGATCCCTTGTTCTGCCAAAATCTCAAGTGACTCTGTGTCCACGGCAGTTTCTGCAAGCCACATTCCTTCGGGCTTACGTTTAAATCTTCGCTCAAAATCGCGGATGCCCCAGATCACCTGGGTCTCTTTGTCTCTCCGATTGGCCAACGGCAGGATCATATGATTAAATACCTGCGCCATCGCAGAGCCATGGTTGTCAAAGTTTTCAAGACTTTCCTTGTCGGCTTCCAGCACAGCTTTGTACGTGTCACGATCATAGATTTCCATCCATGACAAGAGCGTCGGGCCGAAGTTGAAACTGATGCGTGAATAGTTGTTGATAATATTCTTGATCACTCCTCCCACCCTATCGAGAATTCTCGAAGCAGTATTGGGAGCATAGCATTCAGCACTGATGCGTTCATTCCAATCATGGTATGGATGGGCACTATCCTGAATTTCAATCACTTCCAGCCAGGCATTCTCACGGGGCGGCTGGTAAAAATGACCATGAATGCAGATGTATTTATTTTCAGACAATTGAATGTTCTTTTAAAATATGGATAAATAACAAATTATTAACTGCCGATTTCAAATTCCTTGACTTCCTCATGGAGCTTCAAAACCGTAATGGCCAGCGGGGGGAGCGTAAACGTAATCGAATAATCTTTTCCGTGATACTTGACTGGCGAAGTATTCATCAGTGCCTGGTTAAGGAGTCCACTTCCATTGTATTTGAGGTTGTCTGAACTAAAGATTTCTTTCCATGAACCTCTGGTGGCAACCCCCACCCTATAAGAATGTCTTGGCTCCGGCGTGAAATTGCAAACTACCACCAGAGAGTCTTCCAATTTTTCACCTTTCCTCATGAAAACGATCACGCTATTTTCCCGATCACCATAGTCAACCCATTCGAAACCGCGATTGTCAAATTGAAATTGGTAAAGAGCCGGCTCTGAGGCATAAAGTCGGTTGGATTCTTTAATCAGCTCCATGATACCCTTGTGAAAACTATGCTCTGTCAAATGCCAGTCAAGACTTCCATCGTGATTCCATTCCGCCGTCTGTCCAAATTCAGCACCCATGAAAAGTAATTTTGTGCCAGGATGCATAAACATATATGCAAACAAGAGGCGGAGGTTGGCGAACTTCTTCCATTCATCGCCCGGCATCCGGCCTATGAGCGAACCTTTGCCATGTACGACCTCATCGTGAGAAAGCGGGAGCATGAAATTTTCCGTAAAAGCATACATGATGCTAAACGTGATCTCATTTTGGTGGTACTGCCGGTGGATGGGATCGGTTTTGAAATATCGCAATGTGTCGTGCATCCAACCCATCATCCACTTTTGTCCGAAGCCAAGACCTCCCAGATAGGTAGGCCGTGAAACGCCTGACCAGGCAGTAGATTCTTCTGCAATGGTGACCGTGTCTGGAAATGCTCCATACACGGTCTCATTAAATTCTTTTAGAAACATGACCGCCTCGATATTTTCATTACCACCATGTTCGTTGGGTATCCATTCTCCTGCTTTGCGCGAATAGTCCAGGTAGAGCATTGAAGCTACGGCATCAACCCGCAGTCCATCAATATGAAATTTCTCCAGCCAGAACAATGCATTGCTGATCAAAAATGATCTCACTTCAGGACGGCCATAATTATAAATGTAACTGCTCCAATCGGGATGAAAGCCTTTGCGTGGATCAGCGTGCTCGTAAAGGTGTGTCCCATCAAAATTATACAAACCATGAGCATCGCCAGGAAAATGAGAGGGTACCCAATCCAAAATCACACCGATGTGTGCCTGATGAAATGCGTCAACCAGGTACATGAAATCTTCAGGAGGCCCGAAGCGGCTCGTAGGTGCAAAATAGCCTGTCAGCTGATAACCCCATGAGCCAAAAAAAGGATGCTCCATTACAGGTAAGAACTCTACATGCGTGAAGCCCATTTCCTTTACATAGTCTACCATTTCAACTGCCAGCTCACGGTATGAAAGGGATCGATTGCCATCTTCCACTTTTCTCCTCCAACTGCCCATGTGTACTTCATAAACTGAATAAGGTCTTGACTTTCCACTCAATTTCTTTCGTTCATCAAGCCAGCGGCTGTCTTTCCATGCGTAATCCGTCTCCCACGTGATAGAGGCTGTTTTGGGTGGTATCTCTGCAAAGAATGCAAAAGGATCTGCCTTCTCCAGGTATTCACCTGTATTGGAATGAATGGCAAACTTGTAGGCCTCCCCCATACGGATATCGGAAAAGAACCCTTCCCATATTCCAGATTCATCCCAACGCGGATTCAGTTTATGAACGTTGTCCTGCCATTGGTTGAAATTTCCAATTACCGAAATCGCTTTTGCGTTGGGCGCCCACACGGCAAAGTAGGTACCCTCTTTTCCTTTAAAGTCTGCGGCATGTGAGCCTAATTTATCATACAACTTGAAGTGCTTACCTGATTTAAATAAGTGCACGTCAAAATCAGTGAGGAGGGTAAAACTCTGCTCATTGGTGGACTTACGTTTTAGTGGAGCTTTTTTTCCCATGATCTTGGTTGTTTAAAATTTCGAACAGATTTTCACTTACCGACGATAATTATTTTTTTCTTATCCTCCTTCTCCTTCATATACCGATGCATCTGGTATTCAATTCCCCGTAAGGGTATGACGGTCCAATCCGGTCGTCCATTGAGTTCATACCCGAGTTCATACACTGCCTTCTCAATTAAATACGTCCTAATCAGGATATCATCTTCATTTGGTAGTTCGGTGCCAAGCCCCATCTTTTCCATATAAGCGCCCAGGTAGAACCTACCCACATAATGCTGCCATTGTTCAGCCCAGGATTCAAGAAACTTCAAATCCTGTTCCCTGTAATTTTCATTCAATAATATTTTTCCAAAAGCTGCATAATGAAATGAGCGCATCATCCCAGCTACATCATTATAAGGGCTCTTCTTTAGTCTTCTTTCACTAAAGCTAAACCCAGGTTCGCCTTCAAAGTCGATGATCACAAAGTCTTTACCGGTAAAGAGCACTTGCCCGAGGTGGTAATCACCATGAATGCGTGTCTTGATTCCCTGAATGCGGACCTGATAAATCTCCCCAAAGCATTCGAGGATTCCCCCTTCTAGCTCCAGCACACGCTCAGCCAATTGCTGTGCTTCTACGTTGAGCTTGCCCATCGATTGCCGAAGCAGCTTGAATCTATCTTTCAGAAGTTTGCGAAGGGAAGAATAAAGCGAGCGCTGATAGTTGCTGGTGAAATACTCGGGCGCAAATGCAGGATTGGTGGTATCCGATGCCAGTGCGATGTGCATTTCAGCAGTGCGCTGCCCCAACCGAACGACACGTTCATAAAATCCTCTTCCGATGAATTCTTGCAACAACTCAGGTGCTTCTTCAAACTTGATGGCCGGCTTGTTCAATAGTTTTGGGAGCTTTTCCTTCTTAGCCTTGGCCATGACACGCTCGTAGAACCTTCCCACAGAGTCGATGGTCATGTTCCATGCGTCTCCTTGATTGTCAACTTTTTCCTGAAGCAATCCAAAGACCATCGTTTTCTCATCCTCATTCTGATACTCTACACTTCCAGAGAATTTTGGACTATTGCGAAAACTGGTGTTCTCTGACAGGAAGCGTACAATTTCCAGATCTGGATTTATTTCACTTTCAATTTTCCGATACAGTTTGAAGAAATACTGATCATTGTAGATGATGGCCGTATTGCTTGAGTCTACCTTAAGGATTTTTGACTCAATGGCAGTGGCCTTAATTTTTGAAAATACACTTGAATTGAATTCAAGAACCCCTTCACCATCCTTTATTTTAACACCCTTCTCCATGTGGGAAAAAAGGAAATCGCGGAAAATGCGATCATAGCAACTGTCAAGAATAAATCCAGGCTTTCCCTGAATCTCCGCCCTGCATACCACACTCTGTGCTGTGTACTCGATCCGTTCCAGCAAAACCTCAGAGGGTACAAACGTTAAGGGAAGAAAATATAACTCTGGCAAGCGTTGTACATAATGCACTTCAATGATCGAAAGGAAGTGCGTGGTTCCATCCACCTTCAATGGGATTGTCTTATGGACACTCATCTTACTGATGGCTTTGGCCTTGCCTCCAAACCACCGGCACTTTTTCATAAAAGGCTGAAGAATTTTTCTCTCAAGTGTCCTAATCTCATCGTAATGGTTAAACACTTTTTCCCAGGATGATTCGGTTTTGAAAAGCTGAAGTTCTCCGCCTGCGCCTGGCTGCTCTTTCTTTTCCTGATCATCAACCTGAAACCAGAAATATCCATAAGGGCCGATCGTGATGGAATATTCCGCATCCCCCACACTCATAAAGCGATTCTGGCTAAATGCTTCTGTGATATCACAATTCCTAAACTCACCTAAGTTGAGTGTGGTGGCCTGCGAAAATTGAGAGAGGTTCGCCACCACAATGATGCGTTGCCGCTCATGGCTTCGAACAAAGCACAGGACTTTGGCGTTTACACTGTCAACAAATTTTAATGCCCCTTGTCCGAATACATTTAGGCGCTTTCGCATGGCAATAACGTTCTTCATCCACCAAATGAGTGAAGACGGGTTTTCTTCCTGTGTCGCCACGTTGACAGATTCATAGCGGTACACGGGGTCAGATATGACGGGCAAGAAAAGTTTCTGCGGGTTGGCATCAGAAAATCCTGCGTTGAGATTCCTATTCCATTGCATCGGTGTACGAATTCCGAAACGATCTCCAAGATATACATTGTCTCCCATTCCTATCTCATCGCCATAGTACATGACAGGAGTACCTGGCAGGGAAAGCAAAATTGTATGCAGCAATTCTATTTTTCTGCGATCATTATTCATCAAGGGCGCCAGCCTCCTTCTGATGCCCAGGTTATGTTTGGTCTGAGGGTCATTGGCGTAGGCCTTAAATAAGTAATCTTTCTCCTCCTCTGTCACCATCTCTAGGCCAATCTCATCATGGTTCCTGAGGAATAATGCCCACTGACTATTCGGAGGTGTCGCGGGAGTCTGCTCCATGATGTCAATAATGGGGTAGCTGTCTTCCGTGCGCAGGGCTAAGAAAAGCCTTGGCATGAGAGGGTAATTGAAATTCATGTGACACTCATGACCATCGCCAAAGTAAGAAGCAGCATCTTCCGGCCACAGATTAGCTTCGGCAATCAGAATTCTGTCTTTGTATTGCTTGTCAATGTGTGCGCGGAGATGTTTAAGAAAGTCATGTGTCTGAGGAAGATTTTCGCAATTGGTTCCTTCTTCCTCGAAAAGAAACGGCACCGAAGGAAGCCGAAATCCATCGACGCCCATTTTCAACCAGAAGTCAGCCACTTTGATCATTTCAAGCTGCACTTCAGGATTGTCAAAATTCAGCTCTGGCTGATGACGATAAAACCGGTGCCAATAATAGGCCTTTGCTTGCTGGTCCCAGGACCAGTTGGATGATTCCTCCCCCGAAAACATCACCCTTGCTTCTTTATATTTGTCTGGAGAATCGCTCCAAACATAATAATCTTCATATCGTGATCCTTTCTTTGCCCTTCTCGATTTTTGAAACCAAGGGTGCTGGTCGGAAGTATGATTCAGAATCAATTCTGTGATCACACGAATACCTCTACGATGGGCCTCCTTTAAGAAGGCCTTAAAATCCGCGAGCGTACCGTAGTCGGAATGAATATCACATTGCTCTGTAATGTCAAAGCCGTCATCCTTTAGTGGGGATGGATAGAAAGGCAATAGCCAGATCGTATTGATGCCCAGGTCTTCCAGATAGTCTAGCTTTTGGATCAGGCCCTGGAAATCACCGATGCCGTCTGCATTGCTATCATAGAACGAACGTACGCTCAGTTCATAGATGATGGCATCTTTAAACCAGAGTGGATCACTTTTACTTTGCACAGCCATAGTTTGCGATCACATTTGAGATTCGTGTATATCTAATTTAAAAAGATGAAAGGGCATTTTGTTTGGCTCCAGGTCGACATAATTCCATTCCTGTGTCCATGTATAGGTTTCTTCGGTGATCAGGTCACGCAGCTTCAGGTTGACCCTTTCACCAAGCTTTAACTTCTCTCGGGGTACCTGAATATATCCCGATTGCTTTCCAAGTGGATCCAGGTTTACCACCACCATAATAATGTTCGATAGATCCTCTGTTGCTTTCAGGTAAGCGATGATGTTTGGGTTCTCAACAGTACAGAATTGAAGGTTCCATGTTGACTGCAAAGCGGGGTTTTCATTTCGGGCTTTGTTTATTAAGGTAATAATGTCCGTCATTCTGCTCGTCTTGCGCCAGTCGTAGGATTTTATTTCATACTTCTCTGAATTGAAGTATTCCTCTCTGCCTTCCATGGGTGTGTTGTCACAAAACTCAAACGCCGGTCCGTACATTCCATAGCTGGCGGAAAGCGTAGCTGCCAGGGCAAGGCGGATAATGAAAATATTTTCACCCTGATATTGAAGATGCCACGGTAAAATGTCAGGTGTATTAGGCCAGAAGTTAGGGCGAAAATAGTTTCTGGATGGTCCTGAAGTAAGCTCATTCATGTACTCCATGAGTTCATCCTTGCTGGCCCTCCAGGTGAAGTAAGTATAAGATTGTGTGAAACCCACTTTTCCAAGCGAAGCCATAATCTTGGGGCGTGTGAAAGCCTCTGCAAGAAAAACAATATCCGAATATTTCTTGTTCACTTCGGCGATCACCCATTCCCAGAACGGAATGGGTTTCGTATGGGGATTGTCCACCCGGAAAATAGTCACGCCCGCATCAATCCAAAAGAAAATTACCGATTTCAATTCTTCCCAGAGTTCTTTCCATTGTTCGGTCTCAAAGTTGAATGGATAGATGTCCTGATATTTTTTGGGAGGATTTTCTGCGTACTGGATGGATCCATCAGGCCGCTGACGAAACCATTCGGGATGCTCTTTTACATAAGGATGGTCAGGAGCACACTGAAATGCAAGGTCAAAAGCAATATCAATATCAAAGCCTTTTGCGGCTTTGATAAGCTTCTTATAATCATCCATTGTCCCAAGTTCTCTGTGGATGGACTTATGCCCACCTTCATCGCTTCCGATGGCCCACGGGGAACCAGGCTCGCCCGTCAACGACTTTGTGCTGTTGTTTTTCCCTTTGCGGTTTATTTTGCCAATTGGGTGAATCGGTGGTAGGTACAGCACATCAAAATTCATGGCTGCGATTCGCGGAAGAAGTTTTATTGTATCAAGAAAGGTTCCATGAACTCCGGGATTTAATGAGCTGGAACGCGGAAATAACTCATACCAGGAATTAAATATTGCTTTCTTATGCTCTACAATAATCTCAAATTCCTTTTTCGATACCGTTTCATGTTGACGCATGGGAAAATCATGTACAATTTTTGCAAACCCATCGCTCAACACTGCATCGATCGCCGCCCGTTCGTGGGTCTTGTCTTCCAATTTTTTTGCAAGTGCCAGAATCTTCTGATCTTCTTTCCCAACGATGCGCAGATAGGCCGCACCCTCCATCAATTCCACCTTCACATCCATCTTTGCAGCAGCTTTCTTCTTGAATCCATCAAACCATGTGTCAAAATGATCGACCCAGGTCGTGATAGAAAAGTAGTAGGTTCCTTTTTCATTGACATAAAACGAAGCAGACCATTGGTCATTAACGGTGGGTCGCATTTCAACAATTTTCCAGTCACCCCTGTCACCAAACTTATAGAACACTTCTGCCCTGATATGATCATGACCATCCCCAAAAATATCGGCCGTGACTTCTACCTGTTCGCCCACCGTACGCTTGGCAGCAAATAATCCCCCATCTACCTGAGGCTGAATGTTTTCAATGATTACCCGCGATTTTCCGTTTATCATCATTCAATTTTTAAAAACAGTTGAGCTAAAGGCAGGCAATTTTACTTCATTTTCTGAAATATCGATCCCCTCTATTGTACTTATATCAACGCTTGAGAATTCAGCAAGCCCTTCAAGGGAAACTGTAACTTCCTCAGCCGAGATATTATGCAATGCCAATCGCTTTTGCGATCCTATGGTTCGTATCAAACTAATCACTTCTGGCATCTGAATCGGAGTAACTGACAGTTCACCTGAAGTTAAGATGTCGCTTGAATTGCGATAGTGAATCCATCTCCTATAAAAACTGTAAAGTGACTTTGGATCGTTTCTTTGTATGCTTAAAGGAACCACTGTTTTGTCAGTTGAGTATTTCGGAACAGCCCATGTTGTCTGCACCGGATCTTCTCCTGCATCACTCCAGATAAATGGTTCGCGGATATGCTCATCAGGCTTCATCCCCTTCATGCCAATCTCCTCCCCATAATACACATAGGGTGTACCCGGTAGCGTAAACAATATGGCGGCCGCTACCCTCATTTTAATTTCATCACCATCCAACTCTGACAAGATCCTGTTTTGATCGTGGTTCTTCAAAAAAGTAGCATCTACAAAATCCGGGGTGATCGAAGTATAAAAGTCATGGATACCTTTATATTTTTCAATTAGATTGATGGTGTCCTTTCCTTCTTTTACGACCGAAGTGATTGCATATCCCATATCAAAATTGAATAGAGCTGGGAGCCCTTTGAGATAGGGCGCTACTTCCTCTGCTTCTGACCACACTTCACCCACCAGATAAACCTCAGGCCTTATTTTCTCCATTTCACCCCGGAACCAAACCCAGAAGGTATGATTATCAGCAGCTCTGTCAGTTGGAAAGATGTGTTTGGCAGCATCCAGACGGAAGCCATCTACGTTCATTTCGGTTAACCAGAATTTCCCGATTTCAACAAATTCTTCTTTCACCTTCGGGTTGTCAAAATTTAAATCCGGCATCTCGCTGTAGAAGTACCCATAGTAATGCTCACTTAGTGCGTCATTATTTACGGCATGCCATTGGGTAATGTTATCGGAATCAAGTGTCGTCGACTTCTTAGCAATCGCACCAGCCACAGAATCCTTGTCGGCCCACACATAATAATTTCTATATGGATTGTCTTTGCCTTTGATGGCTTCCTTAAACCAGGGATGATCAGAACCTGTGTGGTTCATAATCAAATCTATGATCACCTGTATTCCCCGATTGTGGGCTTCCGCCACAAAATTCTTAAAATCATCCACTGTTCCATAGGCCGGATCGATTCCTTTATAATCAATCACATCATATTTGTGGTATGACCGTGAGGGCATCACGGGCATTAACCACAGTCCTCCTACCCCCAAATCCTTGAGATAATCCAATTTGGAAGTAAGCCCTATGAGATCGCCTTTCCCATCTCCATTGCCATCAGCGAACGAAAGTACAAACACCTCGTAATTGACACCACGAGGCCATTGTTCTTTTTTATCATCAGTCTGACATGAAAACAGCATAATAATAAGGGATGCGTGCGTCAGGAATTTATTCATTCCATCATTTGATTTTTAAGATGAATGAACTGTAAGGGGGGATGTCCATTTCAAATGAGTAATCCTGTGACAACCCGATGTCAGTGCCGCTTCTTAAAAGATCACGACCAATATATTGTTCATTACTTTTCAATCCGAACGCAGAAACGGTTTCCTTTGAAAGCTGAATTTTAATATGCTCCAATTTCATGTTGAAACCTGCAATGATGACTACCCTTTCGTCACCCAACGATCGCGCAAAAGAAACAATACGGTCTGTACAATTCTTAGCATGGATGTTCATCTCGGTAAGATCAAAATAATCCCCTTGTGAAATGGCCAGATTGTTTCTTGCCAATGTCAGGATATCGCCATGAAACTGTCTTAATGCTTTTTGTTCATCACTAAGAAGGCCTCCATCGTATTTTTTTCCGTTCACCCACTTTTGATGCTGCGGTACGCCCCAATAGTCAAACATGGTGGTGCGACCATCATCGCCGCTAAAACCTTCAGCACCAACTCCTGGCTCGCCTACTTCCTGACCGAAATAAATCATGATCGGACCTTTGTCTATTGTCGCACTTACTACCAGCCCTGGCAAAGCTTTCCATGGATCTCCTATAAAGAAGGGCGAGGCGATACGTTGCTCATCATGGTTTTCAAGAAAGTGAACCATATTATGATTTATTCCAGCCATCGATTTCTGAATGCCCGGAATCCATGCTGCGCTGCCTTGATTGTGGATCATCAACCTCAGCGTGTCATACAGTTGTACCTTATCATACAGAAAATCAAAACGTCCATGGTCGAGATAGTTTCGATATTGCTGAGGATTGTAAATTTCCGCGATGAAAATTATTTCCGAATTGATTGCCTTCACCTGCGGAATTACCCAATGCCAGAATTCAACCGGCACCATCTCTGCCATATCACAACGAAAGCCATCCACTTTTCGTCCAGCCCAAAACACAAGGATATCACGCATCATATTCCAGGTCTTAGGAACAGGATCAAAATAGGTGCGTCTGCCATTCACATAGTCCACACCGTAATTCAATTTCACCGTTTCAAACCAATCATTTATTGATGGCGTGGCAGTGAACTGATCATTGCCGGTGGCCTTCGCTGGATTTTCATCAAACTTTCCATCACGACCTCGGAATGAATTATTTCCAATTATGATGTACTCCTTAGGCACCTGAAAGGCCTGGCCAGGAAGATAATAGAAGTTATTGTTGGGATCGAATGCCTTTGACTTATCGTCCGATTTACCAAGGTCCTCTGTTCCATCCGGTTTCGAATCTGAACGGTAAGATCTTGCCACATGGTTGGGAACAAAATCAATGATGACTTTAAGGTCTTGGCCGTGAGTTCGATCCACCAATCTGTCAAACTCCATCATTCTATTCTTGACGTCAATAGCAAGATCCGGGTTTACATCATAATAGTCTTTAATGGCATAAGGCGATCCAGCCCTCCCCTTCACCACATCTGCATCGTCCAAGGCTATGCCAAAGGTCGTGTAGTCGGTCAGCAATGCATGTTCAATCACACCCGTATACCAAATGTGAGAAATGCCCAGTTGTATTAAACCCGTCAGCGCTTTATCATTTATATCTTCAAATTTGCCAGTCCCATTCTCTTCCAATGTTCCATATGGCTTGTTAAGTTCTTTTGTATTACCGAAGAGTCGGGTCATCATTTGGTAGATCACGATCTTTTTTTCAGTGGCTTTCATTTTAGGGACGGGGGGGATTTTTTCGCTCGGTGCAACGCACTGCCAAAGAGCGAAACTGATGATACACAAAAAGTTTGAGACGCTCCGCATAGTTTATCAAGGTACAAGATAGACTACTGAAAAGTGATGTACAAAGTGCCGTAGTCAACTTTAATTTTTTATGCAAACGATTGATTTTAGAGGATTTACCAGAAATAGCAGCAGAGGGAATAATATGCGGTGACTTTCGAGAATTTCAAGACACCCAAGATGGCACGCCTCTAATTTCCTGTCCTGCGAGGGCATCTAACCAAACTTGAATCTTGTTAATTTATTGAAAAAGGGGGAGGGTTGAAAACACCCTTTCATCCGCAATCATTTTGTATTCTTTCAGCTGTTTACAACTGTCCATCCGAAGAACTCGTCTGATCAAAGCAACATTCATCTAAAACAATTCTCAGCAATTGTGCGCCTAAGGATGCACGGATTCAATTGCTTTAGCATCATGCTCATACTCAAAAATAAATGGAAAACTGATGCCCAGAATGAGGGCATAACCCGCAAACGTGAACCAAATACTCTGCCATTCCTTTACACCGCCCACTGTGAAATAGTCGACGACAATGCCACTTAACGTTCCTCCAAGAAAGGCACCAACCCCATTGGTCATGAGCATGAACAAGCCCTGAGCGCTGGCAACCATGTTGCGGTCTGCTTCCTTTTTCACAAACAAAGAACCCGATATGTTAAAGAAATCGAAAGCCAATCCATATATAATCATTGAGAGCACCAGGAAGCCCAGACCTGGACCCGGATTTCCAATTCCAAATAATCCAAAACGGAAAACCCAGGCAAAAATGCTAAAGAGCATTACTTTCTTTATTCCAAACTTAAGCAAGAAGAAAGGAATCGTCAGGATGAACAGGGTTTCTGATATTTGAGAAACTGACATCAACAACCCAGGATGATGGACTGCGAATGATTCAGGGTAGATACCAGCGAAATCGTGAAGGAAAGCCTCACCAAATGTATTGGTGATTTGAAGCGCGGCACCCAGCAACATGGCAAAGATAAAAAACACAAGCATCTTTCTTCTTTTGAAGAGTACCAGTGCATCAAGACCCATTGCGGAGATGAGCGAACCTGTTCGTTTTGCTTTTGCGGGAGTACAGTGTGGCATCGTGAAAGAATAGATGCCCAATAGCAAAGCGGCAAAGGCACTGACATAGAGTTGAACCGGGCTGAGTGTCCACCCAAACAGATCTACCACCCACATGGCCGCAATAAACCCGACTGTTCCCCATACGCGAATCGGCGGGAATACTTTTATGATATCAAACCCGAATTTTTCCAACACCGTGTAGGACACTGCATTGTTTAGGGCAATGGTTGGCATATATGACATTGTGACCAGCATCATGACAAAATACATCGTACTGTAGTCAGACAAGGTCGCAGCCCAAAGCAAGGAAGCAGCACCAAAGAGATGAGCAATTCCCAATACACGTTCCGCATTCACCCAACGATCTGCGACGATGCCAAGCAAAGTAGGCATGAACAAAGAAGAAATTCCCATGGTGGCATAAATGCTCCCTACTTGTCCACCGGTAAATTTTAGTTTTACAATCATGTAACCACCAAGAGAAATCAACCACGATCCCCAAATGAAGAATTCTAGAAAATTCATCAACATGAGGCGATGCTTGATATTCATTATGTAAAGTTTATTCTTGTTGAAAGAAGGCGATAGGAATGCCGCCGCAAAATTACACGAAGTACTTTGATGCTGGAAAGATGGAGGCTGCTAGAGATCCGGAATCCAGCAAGAAGGACCATCATTAATTTCTCTTGCCGAGTTCGTCCCGGATTTTGGCAGCTCGTTCGTAATCTTCTTTGTCGATCGCATCTTTCAAAAGTTCATTTAGTTTGTCAACTGAATAACTTTTATAGTCGTCGGACTTCTTAGATGACTCTTTTTTTACTTTGACTTTTTTCTCTGCCTTGGCCTCGCTCTTCTCTTCATCCTCTTCTTCATCGGTGAGAACAATACCTGCTTCCGCCAGGATATTTTCAAAAGTAAAGATGGGTGCATCAAATCGGAGCCCTACCGCGATGGCATCTGAAGGACGTGCGTCCACTTCAGATTTTTTCAACCCATCCGTACAAACGATCTTGGCAAAGAAAACACCTTCTTTCAGGTCTGAAATTACAATCTCATCAACGTGAAAGTGGAATGCATTGGCGAATGACTTGAAAAGATCATGTGTCATGGGCCGGTTGGGTATGATCTTTTCAATTTCAATCGCAATGGCTTGAGCTTCAAACATGCCGATTATAATTGGCAGCCTGCGGTTCCCTTCTGCTTCGCCGAGCACTAAGGCAAATGAACCTGTCTGCGATTGACTAGACGACAATCCGAGTATCTCTAATTTTATTTTTTTCAACGCCACGGTTCCTTTAAAAGTATTACGATATTAAAAAAATAGATCAATCCAGCTGACAAAGTAAGGATAATTATTTCGCGGCCTGGATCGCGGCCGTCAGCTTGGGTACCACATCAAACGCATCGCCGATGATCCCGTAATCTGCTGCTTTAAAGAACGGTGCGTCTGCGTCTTTATTGATTACCACAATGCATTTCGATGAGTTAACCCCTGCCAGGTGCTGGATGGCACCTGAAATTCCAATTGCAATATAGAGCTGGGGAGCCACCTTCACCCCTGTCTGCCCTACGTGCTCATGGTGTGGTCTCCAGCCCATATCAGAGACAGGTTTGCTACACCCGGTGGCTGCATGAAGAACCTTCGCCAAATCCTCCAGAATGCCCCAATGTTCGGGGCCCTTTAGACCTCGGCCGCCGGAAACGACGATGTTGGCCTCTGGTAAAGAAATCTCCCCGCTTGCTTTCTCTGTTGAAATAATCTTGGTGTTGAAGTCAGAATCCTTTAAAACCGGTGCGAAAGTCTCTATCACAGCGGTGCCTCCGATTTCCTTTAGCTCTGCAGCATTCTTTTTAATGACGATTACCTTTTTGGCTGACTTCATTTCAACAAAGGAAAATGCTTTGCCGGTATAGATGCTTCGCTTCACAATAAACCCAGAAGTAGTGTTGGGAAGCTCGATCACATTGGAGGCAAAGCTCGCCCCTGCCTTCACTGCCACTTTAGCTCCAACGGGTGTGCCTAGGCCTGAGTTGGCCAATATCAAATGGTCTGCATTCTCCTTCTGCATACCCTGTATCAGAACAGAGGCAAATACTTGCAGGACAGGATGATCAAGTCTGGGATCTGAAGCATGAAGGACTTTAGTGGCTCCATACTTACCCACTGATTCCAACTGTGATTTTTCAATGGTACCCAAAGCGATGGCCACTGTTGTACCTCCCATGGAATGGGCATAAACTACTGCCTCCAGAGACGTCTTCTTTATTTTACCATCTGCACTTTCTATAAAAACAAGATTTGTCATAACTATTTTTTAAGCTCTATTAAAAGGTTTAATTGATTCATCCTTCAGCAATTGACAAACTAAAATCACTTCATAAAACCTTTGCTTCGTTTTTCAGTCTCGTTACCAACTCCGCCACGTTGTCAGCGGAAATCATCTTCACGGCACCTTTGGGTGGTGGCAATTCGAATTTCTGAGAGACAACCGATTTCTCAATCGACTTCGGCTCAACCACCTTCAAGGGTTTTGTCCTTGCACTCATAATGCCCCGCATGTTTGGAATTTTCCATTCCGCGATGGGCTCCTGGCACCCAGCAATCAGAGGCAAGCTGGATTCTACATACTCTTTGCCTCCCTCAATCTCTTGTGCCATCTTGACCTTTGTGCCTTCGATATCCAGTTTCATCACCGGTGAGATTGACGGAATTCCAAGCATCTCTCCCACCATGGCGTGAACAATACCACCATTAAAATCGATGGATTCTCGTCCCATCAAAATCAAGTCGTAACCTTTAGCTTGTTCAGCAATCTGGGATGCGACAAAATATGAATCGGTGGGTTCAGCGTTTATGCGAATGGCATCATCCGCTCCTATGGCCAGCGCTTTGCGAATGGTAGGCTCTGTCTCTATAAGTCCAACGTTCAATACCGTCACAGAGGCACCCGAAGATTCTTTCAATTCGATGGCTCTTGCCAAGGCGTAGTCATCATACGGTCCAATTATAAATTGAACGCCCGCAGTGTCAAACTTTGTATTATTGTCGATAAAATTAATCCTGGAAGTCGTGTCAGGAACATGTGTTATGCAGACTAAAATCTTCATAGGAAAAATGGTTAATGCTGCTTTTGGCTAAGTTCCAGCAAGATAATAAAAGCATTGATTGGTTTAAATGTAGATTGAAAATTGAAATTTGGAGTACTCCCCAAATTTCAATTTTCAGTTTCTTTCTTAAGCGATTTGACTTAATTGTGTTCTTTACACCATGGACCGAATTAAACAACTACAACGATTTATTGCTGAGGATCCTCAGGACCCCTTCAATTCCTACGCCCTTGCGCTGGAATATTTGAAAATTGACCCCTTGGAAGCGGGTCGGCTTTTCGAAAATCTAATGATGGTTCACCCAGACTACCTCCCGGTCTACTACCCGTATGCCCAATGGCTGATTGAAAGGAAGGAAAAAGAGAAGGCGGAAAGCGTTTTCCAAAAAGGAATGGAGACTGCAAAAGCCCAACATGACCTCAAGGCGCTTAAAGAAATTCAAGCGGCCTATTCCGACTGGAAATATGAAATGACGTAAACGAGATCTACAATTGAAAGACAATCTTTCCCACTTTATTAGGGAGTGTGATGTCAGCAAAGGAGTCTGCCAATTTTGAAAATGGCCTGATTGAATCAATCATTGGTCTGATTTGGTGCTTACTCACAAACGTGAGCATCTCACTAAACTCATAATCGTTGCCCATGGTGGTTCCCTGGAGCGATAGCTGATTCCAGAACATTCTGTAAAAATCTACCTTGGATGGCATTCCATTTGTCGCACCATAGAAAACTATTTTACCGCCCGGCTTCAATACTTTGATGAAATTATTAATCTGATCTCCCCCGGCGCTGTCGATAACCAGGTCAAATCCTCCTTTCGTCTTCCACAAATCACTGTAGTTTGACTCTTTCTTATAATTGTATGCACCCTTCGCTCCCAATTTCAGCGCCCGTGCAATTTTTTCATCACTGCCTGAAGTGACGTACACATTAGCTCCTGCCGCTTGCGCAAACAAGAAAGCAAATTGTGCGACACCGCCACCAAATCCTGAAATCAACACATTTTGTCCTGCCTGAAGACCACCCTGCCGGAACAATGCTCTAAACGCCGTAAGGCCTCCCAAGGGTAAAGCGGCTGCTTGAAGGAAATCAAGGTGAAAAGGCTTCGGTTGAAGCCTGTCAACACCCACAAGGCAATATTCCGAGAAGGTTCCGCTTACCGGCATACCCAAAATTGAGTACTTCTTGGATTGCACATCAGGGTCAGGGCCCCAATCGATATTGGGATTTATGACCACTTCCTTGCCAACCCATTCTTGGTCTTTTTCATCCCCCACCACTTCAACAACTCCAGCACCATCTGAACCCAGGATTCCGCCATAATGAATGTTTGGATATTTTCCCTGTTTGATCCATTCATCTCTCCTGTTGAGAGCGATCGCTTTCATTCTGACAAGCACTTTGCCAGATGACACCGCCGGCTTATCAAGTTCTCTCCATTCAATCTGGCCGGGACTTATTAGAATTAAGGCTTTCATTTGGGTGTGAGGTCGGAGCATAAAGTTAAAAGCTTAAAGGAGAAAGTATAGCAAGAGGACTTTAAACTTTTGACTTTCAACTTTTAGCATAAAGCACCGCTTATTCAAACCGTCTCTCAGGGAGGGTAAAATAAAATGTGCTTCCCTGACCTACTGTGCTTTCTACATACATTCTTCCGCCATTGCGTTCCACCAGGTCTTTGCAGAGAATTAGACCCACTCCGACCCCTTTGCGACTTGACTTACCGATGGATTGAGAGTTTTCTCTTGCGTTAAATAGTTTATTGATGTTTTCTTCACTGATTCCCATACCGGAATCCTTGACCCCCATCATCACAAGGCCCTCCTTCTTACCCGAAAAACAATTAATCGTGCTATTGGCCGCAGTGAAATGAACAGCATTTGAAAATAAATTCTCAAGGACGATTCCAACCATCTCTCTATCAGCAAACACACGTTGATTGTCGGGGATAAACATATTAATAGTCAGATTTCTGCCCGAAGAGTGTAATCGGAAACGCTCGATAACCTGTTCCGCCAGGACTTTGCAATCAAAAGACTCCGGATTGTAAGGTTTTGAATTTGCCTGGTAAGCAACCCAATGAATCACGTTGTTCAAGGTACTTTTCAAATCACCGGCCGTATTGTGCAGGTTGATTAAAAATTGAATGGTCTCCTCTTTGTTTAGTTTGTTGATTTGACCTGCCAGGCTTTGGGTAAGATTTTCAAATGAAGAAATGGCGTTTTCCAAATCATAGGATAATACCGCAAAGAGCTTGTCCTTAAAAGAATTCAATTGCTCCACTTCTAATTTTGTCTTAGCAAGGTTTTCCTCGATCTGGATTTTCCTTCTATAGAAAGTCAAAATCGCGACGGATGACAATATGAACATCCCCACCAAAAGTATGAGTGTATTTCTCCAATTTTGATTGGCCGCTTCCGTCAACTTTGTAATCTCATCTCTTAAAACTTGCGCATCGACTTCATGTGCTTTCTTCTCCACTTCAAGATTGGTGGCGAGCACTTGTTCAATCGACCTGTGTTTTAACACTTGAATAGAATCCCTGAAAACTGCGGCCATTTTGAAGTCATGCAATGCTTTCTCATAATCTTGGGCAGCAACATGGACTTCATAAAGAAAAAGATGGGCTTGTTCAAGGCTATCCATATTATTAGACAAAGTAGCCATGACCAAGGCTGAATCAGCGTACAATTTGGCTTCCTCGAATTTTTCCTGATCCAGAAAGATTTGAGATTGATGCAGATAATACGCGCCTTTGGTCGACTGAGCATGGCCAACAGCACACCAGAACAGCAAAAGGAGGAATGCGCCTGCTCTGAAAATCATACTAAAATGGCATATCCTCATCACCCCGTGGTGGTGGTGGCAAGTCATCCCGGAAGGTGTTGAGCCTGCTTTCGCGCGTGATGCTTCCAAAAGAATTTCCGCCAGGTGGCGGTCCATCAAAGTCTGCAAACTTGGTGTACTTACCGATAAACTTGAGTCGAACGGTATCTAGAGATCCATTCCTATGCTTGGCAACAATGACCTCCGCCATGCCTTGTGTAGGAAGACCTTCCTCATCCACTGTAATCTTATAGTACTCAGGACGATACAAAAACATCACAATGTCTGCATCTTGCTCAATGGACCCTGATTCACGCAAGTCTGAAAGTTGAGGGCGTTTATCCCCTCCACGCGTTTCGACACCCCGGCTCAGCTGAGAGAGGGCGATGACGGGAACCTCTAATTCCTTCGCGATGCCTTTAAGAGCTCTTGAGATGGAAGCAATTTCCTGTTCGCGATTTCCCTGACTATCACCCTTCATCAACTGAAGGTAGTCAATGACGATGAGCTGAACGTTGTGCTCGGCTTTTAACCTCCTGCATTTCGCCCTCAATTCAAGAATGGTCAAGGCTGGAGTGTCATCAATAAAGATCGGAGCGGCTGAAAGTCGGTTCGTCTTGGTCACCAACTGTTGCCATTCAAAGTCAGCCAGGTTTCCCCGCTTGATTTTTTCGGATTCCAATTCAGCCTCAGCGGAAATAAGTCGGTTGACCAGCTGAAGGGAGGCCATCTCAAGAGAAAAAATCGCAACAGGGTAATTGAAATCGACGGCAGCATTTCGAAGGGCGGTGACAATAAATGCCGTCTTACCCATGCCTGGCCTTGATGCAATAATGATAAGATCAGATTTTTGCCAGCCGCTAAGTACCCGGTCGAGTTTGGTAAATCCACTGGGTACTCCTGTGAGACCGTCCTTGTGATTCTTTTTCTCCTGAAGTTCCTGGAATGCCCTGGTCATCAAGCCCTTCATGGAGTCATAGTTCTTGCGAAGGTTGGCATCCGATATTGCGAAAACAGACTGTTCTGTTTTGTCCAGCAAATCAAAGACATCTGTGGTGTCCTCGTAGGCATCGTGCTGTATTTGAGATGATATTTGAATCAGCTCCCGCTTGATCGCCATTTCTATGATGTAACGGGCATGATATTCAATATTTGCAGCTGAACTGACTTTGGAGGTAAGCTCGGCAATAAAATAGGCACCACCGACCAATTCAAGTTTTCCGTTCTTTCTGAGCTGGGATACTACGGTTCGCATGTCTACCGGCTCCGAGTTCTTAAAAAGGTCAACAATGGATTGATAGATTTCCTTGTGTTGCTCCGTATAAAAATGTTCAGGCCTAAGAAACTCGATGACCGCCGTTAACGCGTTCTTTTCCAGCATCAAAGCTCCCAATACTGCTTCTTCCAGATCAAGCGCCTGAGGCGGCAGCTTACCCAGGTTCTCTCCCGATAAATCGGGACGTGGAACCAGCTTGGTAATTTTTCCGCTGCCTGACCTCAATGACGTTGACCGTTGCTCCATACTTCGTGGTTGTTGTACGTGTTTTCTTTAAAGGGAGACAAACCTAAAGATTGAAAAACATCCAGAGTCTAATCACCTCCACAACTTCTCTACAATCTACAAACAACAACAAGGAATTGTGTGAATAAATTTATCGTTAATTGCATTCGGTTGCATCTTAAAACAAGCTACCAATTGATTACTGATCATAAAGTCCTAATGGTGAACGCTTTTAAACAACAAACATTTTGGTTTACTTCAAGGCTCCAAATCCCCGGCACTTGGAGAAGTTAAAGAAAATCCATTTCATCGGCATTGGCAGCAATGCCATGTGTGATCTTGCCATCGCGCTCCATGGGGCTGGACATGTTATCACCGGTTCCGACGAAGAAATTACCGGATTGGCTAAGAGCAAGCTTTTGAACAACAACCTCTTACCAAATCATGCTGGTTGGTCGATCGAAACACTTCGGGAGAGTCCTGATACTGTGATTATCGGAGCCAATATTAAAAGTGACAATCCAGAGTTGCTGCGGGCACAGGAGCTCAATCTGGCTGTTTGTTCATTTCCAGATTTTATCTACCAACAATCCATTGACAAGCAACGTCTTGTGATTGCAGGAACGTATAGCAAAACATTGATTGCAGGGTTGATAATCCACGTTCTTAACTTTCATAAAAGAAGATTTGACTATGCGATCGGCACCCAGGTCGTAGGATGGGAGACGCAGGTAAAACTTTCAGATGCTCCTCTCATAATCATTGAGGGACAGGAGGTTATGGCTTCAGTGCTAGATTCAACTCCTGCCTTCTTGAAATACCATCATCATATAGGTGTCATCAGTGGGATAGAATGGCAGGTGTCTGAGACCTACCCAACCAAGGATGAATACGTCAATCAGTTTAGCTTATTTGGAACCCGCACACCAAGAGGCGGTGCTCTGGTATATCTTGAATTAGATCCAGTAGTAGCAGTACTTTCCGCCACGATGGGGCGCCCTGATGTCTTGCTGGTTCCTTACAAGGCCCACCCTAACATCAACGAAGGGGGCCAGGAATTTCTGATCACTTCTAACAAGGAAAGGCTTCCGCTAAAAATTGCCGGCAAGCATAACTTTCAAAACATAAGTGCAGCCCAGGAGGCATTGAAAAGGATCGGCATCACGCCTGAAATGTTCTATGAGGCAGTGACATCTTTTGGAGGTTTGGGAAATTGATCTCACAAGCTCATATTCAGTAAATTAACATGAAAATAAATCTCAAAATTCCTCTTTGCTTTTTTGATCTTGAAACGACTGGTACCAACATTACTCAAGACAGGATTGTGGAAATTGCCGTCATCAAACTCATGCCCAATGGTGAAATTCTGGAGAAAAAGAACCTGGTCAATCCAACGGTGGCCATCCCGGCAGAATCCACGGCCATCCATGGAATCAGCAATGAGGATGTGAAGAGTATGCCCACATTTAAAGAGTTGGCAAAGGAATACGCCAGGTTCTTTGAAGGTGCAGACTTGAGCGGCTTTAATATTCTAAAATTTGATGTACCTGTTCTGGTCGAAGAATTTTTGAGGGCGGGCGTGGACTTTGATTACTCGCGAAAGCGCATCATTGACTCACAGCGAATTTATCATTTGATGGAAAAAAGGAACCTGGCGGCCGCCTATCATTTCTATTGCAACAAAAAGCTGGAAGACTCACACACTGCCGAGGCCGACACGCGCGCTACGATGGAAGTATTGTTGGCGCAGATAGAGCGATACGAAAATCAGGATGTCACAGACGGCATGGGCAAAGTCATTGGTATCATCAAGAACGATATGGATGATCTTAATCAACTTACCTCTTCTAACATGATCGACCTCGCCGGCAGGA
Organism: Cyclobacteriaceae bacterium; assembly: GCA_043776495.1. Classification (GTDB taxonomy): domain Bacteria; phylum Bacteroidota; class Bacteroidia; order Cytophagales; family Cyclobacteriaceae; genus ELB16-189. The sequence goes on along the minus strand of JAYVRH010000152.1, from coordinate 5,569 downwards.
TGGTCCTCAATCAAAAAGGTGAGGCAGTGTTTAACTTCGGTAAGCACAAAAACAAAAATGTGCTTACCGTTCTGAATCAAGAATCATCGTATTACGATTGGATGATGAATGGCGACTTTTCCCTTGACACCAAGCGAAGACTGACGGAGATCAAGCTCAGTATTTTGAAAAAATAATATTTCCCCTGGATGTGACGATGTTTCGTTTGCAGACTCTAATAGGGTGAACTTCAACTCTCGATAGCGAATACTCATTACGCATCTAGTCAGCTTTAAAACCACAATTATGAAAAAAATACTTGGCTCATCGGCCTATTCGTCACAACTATGCTTACATCTTGCGCCATTGTTCGACCCGGAGAAGTTGGGCTTAAGCAAACATTGGGCAAACTTGACCATAATTCATTAGGCCAAGGACCTCATGGGTTTAACCCGTTTACTTCCACCATCATTAAGGTCAAGACCAGGACGGTGGAAGCATTCAACACGCTCGATGTGCCTACGAAGAAGGGCCTGACCGTGAAGTCCGAGATCGCGCTGCTGTATCACGTAAAACCGGAGTCAGCAGCTTCTGTATACGTTAACTATGGAACCAATTATCAGGAAGTAATCGTAAAGAAAGGAAGCCGAGCGCATGCAAATTGAGGCAGATGCCATCAAGAACTACAACATGGCAATCGCTGAAAGTCTGACTGAAATAATGGTAAAGTGGAATGGGGTCCAGGTGTTAAAAGAACTGATAACCTCCGCGAATGCAAAAGTGATTGTTACCGACGGGAATTCGCCCATTATTCTCAATGAAAAATAAATAGAAGGAATCCATGCTTATACTTCCTTCCAAGTATGATCTGCGAGCAATCTCACCGCGGCCACGCTTTTATAAGGATTCTTATTCCCCCATTCCTTAGGGCTAATCATTGAAACAAGATAGGTACTGTCTGATTTTTCATACAGGTAATAGGTTTGACCAATCACGGGAGAAAAGCTGAGTTTGGCATCGTATATGATCATTGAAAGTTCCCTGCGTTGCTGAATCTCCTTTGCCTGTATTGCCAGCAATTCAATCTGCTGACGAATCTGAGTCAGTTGCATATTGGTTTGCTCTTCCATCGCAGTCAACGCGTGGTGCCGGATAATACCTTCTTCATTTGGTTTGATCAGTGCTCCGGCGACCGAAGCGGAATAAGGCAACACGCTAAGCTGTTTGTGGTATATTTCAACATTGGTCAACGCCTGACCATCGAATTGAAAATGCTTTTGCGTGATCTTCAGGTACCCCTTGGGCGTAATTTCGTGGAGCACATGCAGCACTGGCTTCTGACTCTTGTAAAAAAAGATTTCAACGCTGATCATGTCGAGAAAGGAAGACTTGATTGTATCAGCAATCTCGGAGTTGTCAAGGGGATGCTCCTCTCCATTAGGTACAACGGAATACCCCGAGGTAAATGCCTGGTCTTCCAGCGTGACCCAATTCATGCTGACCAGAAGCTTCCTTTTGCTTTCTCCTAATTCAATTCGATAAATACCGGATTTTGGGCGCCCACCAAATTCATAGGTCCCCCTCTCAGGAAAAAGTTGCCACGATGAAAGAAAATTATAAGCATCAACCATATCGGAATTGTCACAATCTCAACCCGAAATCCAAACGGAATTTAACAGGAAAAGTTTAAGGTCAGTTTAAACCAACCAGCCGGATCAAAAAGACGCGAATGATCTACGGTTACTTCTTATAATATTGTAATGCCTCAGGCATCCAGCCTTTCAACTGAGCAATGCGCGTTTCGTCCGATGGGTGCGTAGATAAAAATTCTGGTGGCTTCTGGCCTCCACTCATCGCCATCATGCGCTCCCAGAATTTTGGAGCTTGCTCCGGATCATAACCAGCCATCGACATAAAAATCAATCCAATGTGGTCTGCTTCAGATTCATGTTCACGGGAGAATTTCAGCATGCCAACCTGTGCGCCGGCGCCAATCGCTTGCATAAATATCTGACTGGTAAGTCCTGGATTCTGTCCCATGGCAGCACCAAGGGTACCCAGGCCGAATTGTTCAACCAATCCCTGGCTCATGCGCTCACGACCGTGGTTGGCAATGGCATGTGCCACCTCATGGCCCATCACCACGGCAATACCAGATTCATCTTTGCAGATCGGCAGGATGGCCGTATAAAACGCGACTTTGCCTCCCGGCATACACCATGCGTTTACTGTCTTGTCATCCTGTATGAGGTTAAATTCCCAATTAAAGCCAGCCAATTGATCTGATGCTCCTTTACTTGCCATATATTGCTCTACACCATTTTTGATCCGCTCACCCACCCGCTTGATCATTTGAGTTTGCTCCGCATTTGAAGAGAGAGGCCCTTTTTTGATCACTCCGGCATACTCATTGGCAGACATCGAATTAATCTCAGCGCTTGAGACCAAACTCAGCTGCTTTCTACCTGTGACTGGAACGGTGGCACAACCAAACATGAATGTCAGCAATGCTAAAACTGAAATGATTTTTTTCATTGGGTAATGGAAGTAAGTTGTAAAGTTAAAAAATTGAATCTTAAATAATCTGGGTAAAAAACGAAAGAATAATGTGCTTCACCTCATTTTGTTGATAACTTTGTCTAAAATTTCATGCCGACCGAATTATGAGAATCTTCGCTATAGGCCGTAACTACGTAGAGCACATCCAGGAATTGAACAACGAGCGTCCGGATGAGCCTGTCATTTTTACCAAGCCGGACACGGCCATCCTGCGAAATAACGCTCCTTTCTACTATCCAGACTTCTCAAAGGACATTCACCATGAGGTTGAACTCATATTGAGAATATGCAAGGAGGGAAAAAATATTGAAGAAAAATTCGCCAATAAATACTATGACGCCATTGGCATTGGCATAGATTTTACAGCACGTGACTTGCAACAGAAAGCCAAGGAGAAAGGACTGCCGTGGGATATTGCAAAAGGTTTCAATGGATCGGCCCCCATATCAGAGAAATTTATACCCGTTGGGAATTTCAAAGACCTGAAGAACATTAACTTCAAGTTGGAAATTGATGGACAGTTAAAACAACAAGGCAATACGAGTCTGATGCTCTTCAACTTTGAATATATCATTTCTTATTTGTCAAAATTTTTTACGCTTAAAACCGGTGATTTAATATACACCGGTACTCCCAAAGGAGTAAGCGCGGTTGCTATTGGAAATAAATTGTCTGCTTACATCGAAGATGAGAAGTTGCTGGAGTTTGAAATTAAGTAGTCTGTTCTTACTAGCAGCATTTCCATGCTGCGTCTTTGCACAATTCAATGAGTCCGATGGCCACATCTCAAAAGGCGCCGGACTTGGAAGCTATCTTTTTCCCATCAATCCAGGCCAGCCCAATTATCTGGCAGGCACGATGGGTGAATTGAGGAACACCCATTTCCATGGTGGCATCGACATCCGGACTAATAATAGAATTGGTATTCCTGTACTTGCTACCCAGGATGGTTACATCTCTCGTGCCAACGTCAGCGCTTTCAGTTACGGCTCTGTGCTTTTCCTTACCCATCCTGATGGAAAGACTTCTGTTTATGGGCACCTCGATAAATACAAAGGCAAAATTTCGGCCTTCGTAAAAAAAGAGCAATACCATCGAAAGAGTTTTGAAGTTGATTTGTATTTCAAGCCGGGTGACTTTCCAGTAACTAAAGGTGATACGATTGCCTTTTCTGGCAACACTGGATCGTCCTCTGGCCCTCACCTCCATTTCGAAATCCGGGAAGGCAACTATGTGCTCAACCCTCTGAAATTTGGATTCACCGAGATTCAGGATAACATCCCTCCTTCTCCCCAAAAGATTGCCCTTCGTACGCTTGACATCAATTCCAGGATCAACGACCGTTTTGGCCGATTCGAGTTTTCATTAATAAAAAAATCAAAAAGTGAATTTGTATTGCCTGTACCGATCCTTGCTCATGGAAACATTGGTGTTGAACTACTCGCTACCGATCGCATGGACGATTCACCTGCTCGATGCGGGATTAACTACATTGAAATGCTCGTAGATAGTCAACAGGTTTTTTCACAATTCATTGAACGGGTTGACCTGGAAGAAACACGAAGTATTCTGGCATTGATGGACTACAAGACATTGGAAACCCGCGGCAAACGGTTTAATAAGCTTTATGTGGTGGATGGCAACCGGCTTGAGTTTTACAAAACAGAAAATGATGGTGTAATCTCTGTCAACGGTGCTGACCGATCCATTAAGGTATTATTGAAAGATGAATTCGGAAACAAAAGCACGGCATCGCTTCGCCTGAAATCCAATCCTCTTTCCAACGAGATGATCCTCCCCTCCAGGAGACCTGTCACCATTGAATCTGATTTGATGGAAAACTTATTGATGATCACTTCCCAAACTTGTATTGGCTCAGACAAACTCTCTTTCTATCAAAATGGAAAGATGACTGAGATGGATTACACCTACAAGGGTGCTAACCAAAGGGTTTATCTCATCGACCTGCAAAAAGCGCAACCTGACTCGCTCAAAACCTGTTCCGGAAGTTTGGTCTTTCATTTCAAGGATGTTGTGCCGTCCCTCACAGAATACATCTATTATAGTGACTGGGCAGACATCCGGTTCCCTGAAAATTCCCTTTATGACACTTTATTCCTCAATGTGAATCACCGGATTGAAGATGACCAGGAAACATTTGTGATCGGGCAAAGGACCATACCGGTACACAAAAAATTACAAATAACATTAAAGCCGACTTTGGCGATGACACCTTCAAAAAATCTTGCGGTTTATCAGAAAGAGGGAACCCATTACGGCTATCTGGGAGGAGAATGGACCAATGGCAAGGTGAGATTTTACACACAAGAGTTGGGAGAATTCACCTTCCTCTATGACAGCCTCGCTCCCACCATTTCACGAATAAGGCTTAACGGGCAATCTGCCCGCTTTCGAATTCACGATGGCCGTTCTGGGATTTCTTACTATGAAGCGAACATTAACGGACAATGGCTGTTGATGTCTTATGATTTTAAATCCGGAATTTTACAGTCTGACCGCCTCGACAACACAAAGCCCCTCAAAGGTGACTTCGAACTCAAAGTGGTGGACCGTGCCGGCAATGAACGCATCTATAAACAAAAAATACTATAACCATGGCACTCACCGTTGGAACAAAGGCACCAGATTTTAAGACCAATGATCAGGATGGCAAAGAAGTAACGCTTTCAAGTCTGAAGGGGAAAAAGGTAGTGCTGTACTTTTACCCTCGTGACATGACTCCTGGTTGCACAGCTGAGGCTTGCAGCCTGCGCGACAACTATAAAGCGCTGCAAAAGGGCGGGTATGAAGTGTTGGGCATCAGTTCCGATAACGAAAAATCGCACAAGAAATTTATCGAGAAGGAGAACCTTCCTTTTCGTTTACTCGCGGACATTGACAAATCGGTTCACTCCAAATATGGTGCTTGGATAGAAAAATCAATGTACGGACGAAAGTATATGGGCACGGCCCGCATCACTTATGTCATCAATGAAGCTGGAGTGATTGACGAAGTCATTGAAAAAGTAGA
>JAYVRH010000151.1:0-2275 GCA_043776495.1 Cyclobacteriaceae bacterium | reverse complement strand
ATGGGTGATCTTACACAAAAAGGAAAGCTGCTGGGCGGTCAGCCTTTATTCCCCAATGGAAAAGTGGTCAAAGGTGTTTCAAGAAAAATCACGGACGGACCTTTTACCGAGGGCAAGGACATTGTCGGGGGCTACTTACTCATCAAAGCAAATGATTTAAATGAGGCTGTGGCACTTTCTAATGGATGTCCAGCGCTCGAAGGAACGGAGGGCACTGTAGAGGTGCGGGAGATTATGCCAATGTAGCAGGGGTGATCTTAAGGTAAGATTACATTGACTAATACGAGATAGGTGTCGCCCTTCGACTCCGCTCAGGGTGACCGTAGTAGGCAGGCTCCTTCGAAGGATTGTCAGGCTGAGAGGAGTCGAAGCCCTGGGTGTCTTAACTAAATGACATTGATACTATAAAGTGCATCAAAATAAAATAAACAAACTTAAGTGATCACACAAACCAGTGTAGTGTGAATACACCCATCTCCGTATCTTTAAAAGGTGAACGAACCGAAACATATTATTGATCACCTTTTCAGGCATGAATCCGGAAAGCTGGTATCTGTACTTACAAAGATCTTTGGTCCTCACAACCTCGAACTGGCAGAGGATGTTGTTCAGGATACGCTGCTCAAAGCGCTTGAACATTGGAAGTTTCATGGCACACCAGAAAATCCATCTGCCTGGCTTTTTACCGCAGCACGCAACAAGGCATTGGATGTCATCCGCCGGGAACGACATCATAAAGAGTTTGCCGCTGCGATTTCTCCGTTGCTGAAGTCGGAATACTCTGCCATCCCAACTTTACAGCAACTTGTAAAGGAGAATGAAATTGAGGATGAGCAGCTTCAAATGATGTTTGTCTGTTGTCATCCATCTGTTCCCGAAGAAGGGCAGGTGGCATTGATCCTGAAAACGCTTTGTGGATTTAGCGTGGCTGAGATTGCCAAGGCCTTTCTGACCAGCGAAGAAACCATTACAAAGCGGCTCTACCGTGCCCGTCTGCAATTTCGAACTGAAGAAATCAACTTTGCTTTACCCTCTTCCAAAGAACTTCAAAAAAGGCTCGACAATGTACTCACTGCGATTTACCTCATATTCAGCGAGGGCTATAACTCGTCGCATCATGATTCACTAATTCGTGAAGACCTGGTGGAAGAATCGCTGCGACTTGGAAAAATGTTGGTGGACCATCCCCTCACACGAAAACCTGAAAGCTTCGGTTTATTGGCCCTCATGTGCTTTCAGTCTGCACGACTGTATGGACGCGTGGATAAATCCGGAAATCTGATACAATTGAAAGACCAGGATCGGAATCTTTGGAATAAGGAACTGATACAACAAGGAATGTATTACCTGCAACAAGGGTCGCAGGGAGAAAAAGTGTCAGCATATCACCTTGAAGCCGCCATTGCCCATGAACATTGTATTGCCCCAAGTTATGCCGAAACAGATTGGGTAAAGATTCTCAAACTTTACGATTGGCTCCTGGAGATCAAGCCCGATGCGCTGATCGCACTTAATCAATTGATCGTCTTCGCCGAAGTACACGGTCCAGCCATCGCCCTGGAAAAAATCCAGCAATTACCAGATAAAGACACACTGAAAAACTATTACCTCTACCCTGCTGTGCTAGGCGAATGGCATTCTCAACTGAGGCATGTCGAAGAAGCTAAAAAATATTTTGAACAGGCGATCGAGCTCACCCACTCGCCTACCGAAAAGCAATTGTTGCTGACAAAGATTTCAAGGTTACTTTGATGCCACTGACCATGCAGGCCCTTTTAATACCTGTCCACTTCTAACACCCGTGTGCTTCCCCTTCTCTGACACCAACTGCCCATTCACGACCACATACTGAAACCCGCTGGCGTAGGCATGCGGTTTTACAAACGTCGCCTGGTCGCCAACTGTAAACTCGTCAAAAATAACGAGGTCAGCGGCCATGCCTTCACGGAGGAGGCCACGGTCACGAAGCTTGAACTTCTGCGCTGGAAGCGAGGTCATGCGCCGTACTGCTTCTTCCAATGAGATTACTTTTAACAACCTAACATATTGACCCAATACACGGGCATTGGTACCATAGGCGCGTGGATGTGGCATGCCCGAGCCATAGCGTACAATGCCTGCATCAGAGGCAAACATGTTGAATGGGTATTGCATGATGCGTCTGAGGTCATCTTCATTCATAGAGAAATAGATCATACCGGCACTTCCCTGCTCCACCATCTCAAGAATCGTTTCTGCCTCTTCACTTGCAAGAGGCTTTCTTTTCCTTAGAAGG
>JAYVRH010000150.1:0-2277 GCA_043776495.1 Cyclobacteriaceae bacterium | reverse complement strand
TCGTTCAGTACGGCACACAATGCCTCAGGATCGTTACTTTCGGGTATGTGTTCTACGGGTATGGAATGGTGATTATTCAGGCTTTCAATGGTGCAGGTGATTCACGCACACCCACCATACTTAACTTGTTTGGATATTGGCTATTTCAAATCCCACTGGCGTATGTGATGGCGATGAAATTAAATTTTGGTGCCTCGGGCGCCTTTTGGGCAATCGCGATTGCGGAGTCTGCCATGGCAGTCGTGGCCATCATCATATTCAGGCAAGGAAAGTGGAAGGCTGTTAAGATATAGTTTCTGGTATCTGGTAACTAGCATCTGGGCGTGCTATCTGGCTACCCGCGACCCACCAGATACCAGCAACCTGATACGAGATGCTACTTCGTCTCCTTTTTCTTAAACGCCGCCTTCACCGCTTTCTCCAATTCTTCTCCTGCTCTCTTTAAACTTACTTCTACCTCTTTCCAACGCTCCTTGTTTCCAGCGTCGTTTTTCAATCTTTCTGCGGACACTTTCAGCTCATCATATTTTCTCCTCAAATCAGCCTCTGCACGGGTTCCGGCGTCCTTCGCCTCCACAAAGAATTGATCGAGCTTTTTGCCAAAATCCTTAAAAAATGCTTCTGCTTTTCCTTCCTGGTTATTCTCCATATTAAACGGATTGTTTTTGATTCCCTAAATTACAGACTTAAAGTCGAACCACCATGGAAACGGAGCAAGACCCGCTCGAACGGATTCAGCGTTTGCTGGAAAACAAATCAACTGCCAAGCAGATCACATACAAGAATTTACTCAGTTTCTTTGAATCCCTGGCAAAGGAGGCCAAACGCGTCGCCGGAGAACTTAAAAAGAAAGTGAAGCCGAGTGATCATGATGTTACGGTCGATTATAAGAGAATCAACGATCATGAATTCCAGATAAAGCTGGCCGGCGACTTGCTCATATTTGTTTTGCATACCAATGTGGTGACGTTTGAAGAAGAACATGCGGTAATGAAAAACCCATATGTCAGACAGAATGAGATCAACCGCTACTTTGGACAGATCATGATTTATAACTTTATGTCCGATTCTGTCAAATTCAACCGGGTGAACGATCCTGGTTATCTGCTGGCGCGATTGCTGGTCAATCACGAAGGACGATACATCGTGGAAGGCGAAGGAAAGTTGGGATCGGTGTTCGGCCAGATTTCTCCTGCGCCCCTCACAGAGAATGATCTGAATATACTTGTTAAACTGGCTTTGACCCTTGCCATTGAAAATGATCTGATGGCTCCACCTTATCCACAAGTTAAGTTCATTACACTTTTTCAGAAGTTGGAGAAGACACAGGAGTTGGGAGCGGGGCAAAAAATCGGGTTCCGCATGAGCCATCACCCAAAGCCGGAATTCTAATACACCTTTATTTCTTCTTTCGCTCTAGGTCGGGCCAATTCGCAGATTTGAGAATCAAAGAAAGTCTATCTGAAAAGGCTGTTGAACTGTCAAAAATATTACTTTTGAGATTGACCAAAGGCGGATGATTCTAAATAAACTAAGATTCTCTTATTTTTTTCTCATCGCACTTATCTTCTTTGCTTCATGTGCATCGTCAAAGCATCCACACAAAAAGCTGAAGCGTGGTAAGCCGATCCCATGTCCGCTGAAAGATTGCTGACCGATGCTGAAGATCATCATAGCCATCGACGGGTATTCTGCTTGCGGAAAAAGCACGACCGCCAAGGAAGTAGCAAAAATCCTTGGATTTCGATATATCGATTCAGGAGCGATGTATCGGGCGATCACGCTCTTTTTTCTTGATCACCATATTTCACTCACGAACCCAAAGGAAATTGCTCGTGCTCTTGGAGAGATCAAAATCTCATTTCAGGTAAATGGAAGGGGGAAGACTGAGACGTATTTGAACGGGCAAATCGTTGAAAAGGAGATACGCGATATGAGGGTTTCTGAATATGTGAGCCAGGTAAGTACTATTGCTTCCGTGCGTTATGCCATGGTGGAGCAGCAACGCAGGATGGGCAAGGAAAGGGCCATTGTCATGGACGGGCGAGATATAGGAACGGTGGTATTCCCCAATGCCGAACTGAAACTTTTTCTGACTGCCGACATTCTCGTACGGGCCTTCAGAAGGCAAAAGGAATTATTGGATCGCGACGAGATGATCGACATTGATACCATCATTGAAAACCTCCTGAAGCGCGATGAAATCGATAGCAACCGTCATGAAAGTCCACTGCGCAAAGCCGCGGAAGCAATTGAGATAGACACCACCCATATTAC
>JAYVRH010000149.1:0-2284 GCA_043776495.1 Cyclobacteriaceae bacterium | reverse complement strand
CTGGAGAGTATTGCCTTCTTGATTTTATTGGTGGAGCTCAGGAGCAAAGCTTTCGTGGCAATCTGATAGTCATACACATCTTTGAGAATATCTGGCTGTGTGGCGCTGGCTTCGATCGAATACTCGTAAAACCGCTGAAATCGCGGCTGTAGTATGTCCCAATATTTTGTCTTTTCTGCTTCGCTCATGGGAGGAAAATACTGGTTGATGAAGTCGAGTGACTTTGTCATGGCTTCATTAAAGTAGGTGTATGCCTTGGGCAGGTCACCCTTTTTCCAATATAGAATTCCCAGGTTGTCCACCGACTTCACATAATCAGGATGATTTTCACCGAGCGTACTTTTGCGAATAGCAGTCGCCCTCAAGAGCGCCGTTTCGGCTTCAGCGAACTTGCCTTGCATCCTGTAAAAGTTGCCGAGGTCATTTTGCACTTTGGCAAAAGAAGGGTTCTCTTCGGTAAATTTCTTTTTGTACACCGCAGCCGACTTCTGTAAGAGCGGCTCTACCTGGTCCAGCTTGCCCATCTGTATGTACAGCAGGCCGAGTTGGTTCATTAAAGAAGCATACTCAGGATTGTTCGTCTGACCACGGTTCTCGAAAATTTTCTTGATAGACAAAAAAGTAGATTCTGCGTCTGTCAGGTTGCCTGAAAGCTGGTACAATAAAGCAAGGTTGGAATCAAACCTCCTGTTATCAAATGACTTCTTGCCTTGAAGTGCTTTTTTTGGCGCGGCCTCTGACGCCACAATTGCCTTCTTCATGATGTCCACCGCTTCCTTATAGCGACCCATGATTTGATAGAGCATGGCTTTATTGTTCAATACAATAGCATTCTGCATCGTGCTCGCACCAAATATTTTTTGAACCAACTCGTCCGATTCCTCAAGAAGTTTTTCCGCTTCATTGTATTTACCCGTAAGCTGGTACAGTTTCGCCTGACTATTGAGGTTAGCGGCATAGGCTGCACTTTTTTTACCAACCAGTTTCTCGCTATTTTCCAAAGCATAGCGGATGTTCTTTTCTGCATCCAACGTACGTCCCTGAATGAGGTACACCAACCCAAGATTTGAGATGCACCTCAGGTAACTAATGTCGCTGGTCAACTGTTGCTGCTCCATGTAACCTTGAGCATCTTTAAAAGACATCTCTGCCAGCTTGTACATTCGCAAGTTGTAGAGGCCCAGCGCATACTCGAGCGTATCACGTGCGATCTCTGAATTGGTCTTATCGTTCCTTTCCTTCATGGAATAAAGAAGCCGCGCACTGCCTTCGCCCTTATTTTCAACATCAAAGAATCCCGCATTTTCATTTTCGGAAATTGCAAATTGAAAATCGATGGAGTCAAGTTTTGCTTTTTTCTTTGCTCCGGAATCACCAAGATCTTTAAACAATTTCTTTGACCAGTCATCCTGCGCGTTCAGATGCAGGCTTAAGAAGATCATAACTAACAAAACCAAATATTTCATATTTATATGAATAAGTTTAACTCCATCCTTACCAGTCAAAATCAAAATGCATCCACATCCCTGTATGCTCTGATCACGCCTATCTCCCCCTCTTTCCCCTCTTTTGAATTACCATGCTCCATTCCCATCACTCCTTTATACCCTTTCTCGAACAAGTGTTTGAAGATATTCCTGTAATGAATTTCTCCTGTAGTGGGCTCCTTTCGACCGGGGTTATCACCGATCTGCACGTATGCGATCTCATCCCAACACATATCCATGTTGCTGATCAGGTTGCCCTCGTTGCGTTGCATATGGTAAATATCATATAGAATCTTACAGGAAGGACTGTTCACGGCCTTACATATTTCATAACTCTGGTTGGAGGTTCGTAAAAACAAGTCAGGTGTGTCACTCAGTGGTTCCAGCACCATGACCAAACCAGTCGGCTCGAAAATTTCTGCCCCCCTTCTCAGTGCATCAATCACATTTGCCGTTTGGAGGCCCATGGGAATCTTTCTTTCGAAGAATCCCGGTACGACGGTCATCCACTTTGCATTCACACGCTTTGCCACTTCCACGGAAGTCTTGCAGGTCTTAATAAACACATCTTTGAATTCTTGTTGACCGGTGGTGAGTGATGTCTTCCAGTTTTCGCCGCCATCTACCACAAACACGCCCATCGTCATGCCAAGCTGTGCCAGCGTACTCCCGATTCTTTCTTGGTCTGCCACACTGCGTTTCAACATGCCATTGTCTTCAATGGCCCGAAAGCCCTGATCATGCATGAACTTGATCTGGTCTACAAAGTCTAAGCCCGCATTGTTTTTAAACATGCC
>JAYVRH010000148.1:0-2285 GCA_043776495.1 Cyclobacteriaceae bacterium | reverse complement strand
TGGACTGCAACCTGGGGCTCAGGAAAGCCGGTCATTGCATTGGGTTCTGATGTGGATTGTATTCCCAAGGCGTCTCAAAAGCCTGGTGTTGCCTACCGTGATCCGATCATTGAAGGTGCCCCTGGGCATGGAGAAGGTCATAACTCCGGGCAGGCCTTGAACATTATTACAGCGCTTACCATCAAGAAGATTATGGAGCGTGAGAAAATATCTGGCACGTTGATGCTTTGGCCAGGTATTGCGGAGGAGTTATTGGCCACCAAAGCATATTACGTCCGTGCCGGGGTATTTAAAGATGTGGATGCTTGTATTTTCACCCACGTTGCGAGCAATCTTGGAGTTGGGTATGGCGATGATGGTTACACAGGGTTGATCTCGGTCAAATTTACCTTCGAAGGAGCTGCAGCACATGCGGCTGGCGCACCTTGGCGGGGGAGAAGTGCCTTGGATGCCGTGGAGTTAATGAACATTGGTTGGAATTTCAGACGCGAGCATCTTGAACTGACCCAGCGTTCGCATTATGTAATTTCCGATGGAGGCGATCAACCAAACGTGGTTCCTTCCAAGGCTTCGGTGTGGTACTATTTCCGTGAGCGCACTTATCCTGACATCAAGAAACTCTTTGATAAAGGGATCAAGACGGCCGAAGGTGCTGCGCTGATGACGGATACAAAGTTTACGTATGAGATTCTAGGCTCGGCCTGGCCAGGGCATTTTAACAAACCCATGGCAGCGGTGATGTATGAAAACATAAAAGCGGTGGGGCTACCCAAATGGTCCGAGCAAGATCAGCAATTGGCCCAGGCGACACAACTAGAGATGAAACCCAGAAAGACCGAAGGGCTGGCCGTTAAAATTGACACCATCAATATGCCCAACACCACAAAACCGGTGATGATGGGAGGCAGGCAACTTTTCTCTCTCGGCGGGGGATCGGATGACATCGCCGATATTTCCTGGTCATTGCCAACGATCGTGTTACAATATCCTTCCAATATCCCCGGACTTCCGGGGCATCATTGGGCGGATGCGATCGCCATGGCAACGCCGATTGCCCATAAAGGAATTATTACCGGTGCAAAGGCTGAAGCTTTGACTATCATTGACTTACTCTTTAAGCCTGAGGTAATTACTCAAGCCTGGGATTACTATAAGAACGAGCAAACAAAGGAACAAAAGTACATTCCGCTGATCGGGGAGAAAGACATGCCGGCCATTACACTCAATAAGAAAATTATGGATGAGTTTAAGCCTAAGCTGAAGCCTTTGTATTATGATCCAATAAAGTATAAGACTTATCTGGAGCAACTGGGAATTCAATATCCAACACTCCGGGAAGACCAGAAAGAAGCTGTTCAAAAGCTAAACGCGTCTCAAAAGAAATAATCACTAACGCCCTCCGACATGAAAAAAATATTCTCGTTGCTTACCGCCCTCTCCATATCGGCATCCCTATCGGCGCAATCTGAAGTTCGTCAGGTAGAAAAGCTCAAGGCAGATGCTGTCCTTGAAGTTGAAAAGAACGCGGTACTGGGCCAGCAGATTAATGACATGCTGTTTAGTTTCTCTGAACTCGGCTTTCAGGAATATGAAACATTTACCTACCTCACCACCCTCCTCGAGAAGAATGGATTTAGAATTCAAAAAGGAGTAGCCGGTATTCCTACCGCATGGACAGCAACCTGGGGTTCAGGCAAACCATTCATTGCGTTGGGTTCTGACATTGATTGTATTCCCAAGGCATCGCAAAAGCCAGGAGTAGCGTATCATGATCCGATCATAGAGGGAGCTCCAGGTCATGGGGAAGGACACAATTCCGGACAAGCCCTGAATATTATTTCAGCCCTGGCATTGAAGAAGATCATGGAGAAAGAAAGGATTCCAGGTACCATTATGCTTTGGCCAGGAGTAGCCGAGGAGTTAGTAGGTACAAAAGCATATTACGTTCGTGCCGGTTACTTCAAAGATGTGGATGCTTGCATTTTTACCCATGTTGGAAACAATTTGGGCGTCTCTTACGGTGATGGAGGAGGCAATGGACTTGTTTCTGTGCGATTTAATTTTGAAGGCGCCGCAGCACACGCGGCAGGGGCTCCCTGGCGTGGAAGAAGTGCGCTGGATGCAGTGGAGCTGATGAACATTGGATGGAATTTTCGCCGCGAACATCTTGAACTTACTCAGCGTTCGCATTATGTGATCCCCGACGGCGGCGATCAACCCAATGTTGTTCCATCAAAGGCAGCCGTGTGGTATTACTTTCGTGAACGCACCTATCCTGACATCAA
>JAYVRH010000147.1:0-2286 GCA_043776495.1 Cyclobacteriaceae bacterium | reverse complement strand
TCCGTTTGTCGCAATGCCACGGGGTCTTTTGCGGAGCCTGTGCCATTGTTACCAAGAAAACCAATCACTCCAGGAATGTTTGTCACTGTGTGATGGGCCTCCGGGTGGCCTAAATCAGCAGAAACCAACACATACCCGGGGAAGAAATTCTTTTCACGCATTTTCTTCTTCCCATTGCGCATCTCATACACTTTCTCAGATGGAATCAACACATGAGGTATTGATTCAGTGAGTTTGGAGCGGTCGATCTCAGTTTCCAGATAAGACTTCACTTTCTTTTCCTGGCCACTGATCACGCGTAAAACGTACCACTTTAATTCACCCATTTCCTTGCTGACTTAAAACTCCTGGTAGAACCAGGACAAAGCGTTCTTAAAACCTACATCTATTAACCCGATCACCAGCGCGAAAATCAAAGAAGCGACCAGCACCAAAATGGCACTGCTCTGAAGCTCGCTGAATTTTGGCCAAGAGACCTTATTCCGAACCTCTTCAATCGACTCCAACAGGTAATTCTTTACTCTTTCCATTTTTTACCTTTCTTTTCAATTTCAGGCTTTTACTCCTGATATATGTCCGCCTTCGCTATGGCTTCGGCGGACGATGCACGGGTGGAGAGACTCTAACCTGCTTGCCGGCAGGCAGGCTCCCAGCCTGCGCTTTATTTTATTAAGGTTTCTTCAAAACCTATTCAATTTGCACGGGTGGAGAGACTCGAACTCCCAGCCAACGGTTTTGGAGACCGCTACTCTACCAATTGAGCTACACCCGTTTGGTCCAATCCACTACTTGTGGAGAGCCCTTTAGAACCCTACCCGTACCCTAAATTCAAAAGGACTGCAAATGTAGGACAAAAGGTTTCAAAACAAAAGCGTTTCCTGGAAATTTCCAGGAAACGCTTCGATTTGATTATCAATCACTTAACTGCCTTTTGGAAAGCTTTGGTGGCTAAAGAATTCTCGCTTTTAGTCAAGAATTTCAGTTACCTGGCCAGAGCCAACTGTACGACCACCCTCACGGATGGCGAACCGAAGTCCTTTTTCCATGGCAATTTTATTGATCAATTCCACGTCAATGGAAACGTTGTCACCTGGCATCACCATCTCAACTCCTTTGGGGAGCATGATTTCGCCAGTTACGTCCGTTGTACGGAAGAAGAATTGAGGACGGTACTTATTAAAGAAGGGAGTGTGGCGACCACCTTCTTCCTTACTCAACACGTAAACCTCGGCCTTGAATTTAGCATGAGGCGTTACAGTGCCTGGCTTGCAAATAACCATTCCACGGCAAATGTCGGTTTTTTCAATACCACGGAGGAGGAGCCCTACGTTATCGCCAGCTTCGCCTCTGTCAAGGATTTTGCGGAACATCTCAACCCCTGTAATCGTAGAGGTGAGGTTTTCGGCGCCCATTCCCAATATTTGCACCGAGTCTCCAGTCTTAATAATACCACGCTCGATACGGCCGGTAGCTACTGTACCGCGGCCAGTGATGGAAAACACATCTTCAACCGGCATCAGGAAGTCTTTGTCGATGGCACGAAGCGGGAGTGGAATGAAATCATCCACGGCATTCATGAGCTCATCAATCTTCTCAACCCACTTAGCCTCACCGTTCAGTGCACCAAGGGCAGAGCCTCTGATCACCGGCATCGTGTCGCCAGGGAAGTTATAGGAAGAAAGAAGTTCGCGAACTTCCATTTCAACAAGGTCAAGCAATTCAAGATCGTCTACGAGGTCAACTTTATTCATGAACACCACCAAGGCAGGCACACCCACCTGACGGGCCAACAGAATATGCTCACGCGTTTGTGGCATTGGGCCATCGGTCGCAGCTACGACAAGAATAGCACCGTCCATCTGTGCAGCACCTGTTACCATGTTCTTCACATAGTCAGCATGGCCGGGGCAGTCAACGTGTGCATAGTGACGCTTTACCGTAGAATATTCTACGTGCGAGGTATTAATCGTAATACCGCGCTCTTTTTCTTCAGGAGCATTGTCGATTGAAGAGAAGTCTCTTATCGAAGCCAAGCCCTTTTTGGACAATACCATGGTAATGGCGGCTGTCAGTGTAGTCTTACCGTGGTCAACGTGTCCAATGGTACCCACGTTCACGTGAGGTTTCGAACGATCGAATGTTTCTTTTGCCATATTTGAAAATCCCAGTTAAAATGTTTAGAAAGTGTATAATTGATTAAATAAGTTACAATCCTAAGCTTCTCCGTCTAAGAAGCATACACCCCAAACATGTTAAGCCTTCGAATAAGGGTTATTCGTTGTTGCC
>JAYVRH010000146.1:0-7435 GCA_043776495.1 Cyclobacteriaceae bacterium | reverse complement strand
GGGAGAAGGGCTGGAGGGTAAACTCTTCCTCTCGTCAGGCCTTGGCGGAATGAGCGGTGCTCAACCAAAGGCGGGGAATATCGCGGGATGCATTTCTGTTACGGCAGAAGTCAATCCCAAAGTAGTTCAAAAAAGACATGAGCAGGGGTGGGTAGATGAAGTGACTGATAGCCTTGATGAACTTGTAAAAAAAGTAGCGGGGGCAAAACGCAAACGCTTGCCCATTTCATTTGCTTTCCTGGGAAATATCGTAGACGTGTGGGAGCGTTTTGCTTTTGAAGAAATTCATGTTGACCTGGGATCCGATCAAACATCTCTTCACAATCCCTGGGCGGGTGGATATTATCCTGTCTCGCTCACATTTGATGAGGCCAATGATTTGATGGTGAAAGATCCGGCGGAGTTCAAGAAGCATGTGCAAGGTTCTTTGCGCCGGCAGGTGACCGCCATCAACCATCATGTGGCGAGGGGGACTTACTTCTTTGATTATGGAAATGCCTTTTTGCTGGAAGCATCCAGGGCTGATGCTGATGTGATGGCAACAGACGGTATAAATTTTAAGTATCCATCCTACGTTCAGGATATCATGGGCCCGATGTGCTTTGATTTTGGCTTTGGACCGTTTCGATGGGTTTGCACTTCGGGGAAGCAGGAGGACCTTGATTATACCGACCAACTTGCAAAGGAAGTCTTGGAGGAAATATTGTTGACGGCGCCGAAAGAAATTCATTCACAGCTTCAGGATAACATTGCATGGATCGAAGCAGCGAACGTAAATAACCTCGTGGTAGGCTCCAAGGCGAGGATACTTTATGCCGATGCGGAAGGCAGGATGAAGATCGCTGCAGCATTTAACCAGGCTGTCCTTGAATGGAAGATCGGGCCGGTGGTCATTGGCCGCGACCATCATGACGTGTCGGGTACCGACAGCCCTTACCGCGAAACATCAAATATCTACGATGGCTCGCGGTATACCGCCGACATGGCCGTTCAAAATGTGATAGGTGATTCGTTCCGGGGCGCGACTTGGGTTTCATTGCACAACGGAGGAGGTGTAGGATGGGGTGAGGCAATCAACGGGGGCTTTGGCATGTTGCTGGATGGCTCAACAGATGCAGACCGCAAGCTAAAGAACATGCTTTACTTTGATGTCAACAACGGAATCGCCCGAAGGTCATGGGCAAGAAATGCGGGGGCTGTTAATGCCATCCAACGGGCCCAAAAGTTGAATCCCGATCTACAGATTACAACCGCGCACTTGGCAGATGATGCACTCATAGACAAACTCTTCTGATGTTCAGGCCCTTCTATGTTTTGATTTTTAAGATTCTTGGGTGGAAGACCAGAGGCAGTATGCCGACGGATATTAAAAAATTCGTTGTTGCCGTAGCACCCCATACAAGTAATTGGGACTTCCTGGTGGGGGTGGCAGCAAGGAGTATACTTCGAATTCAGAAAGCTCAGTTCTTGGGAAAGAGTCAGCTCTTCAAGCCACCATTCGGATGGTTTTTTCGAATGGTGGGGGGACACCCGGTGGAGCGATCTTCAAGTCAGGATACCGTGGAACAGGTGGTAAAGATTTTCAACAAGCATGAGGCTTTTGTTCTTGCGATGGCCCCGGAAGGCACGCGTAAGAAGGTAGAGAAACTAAGGACGGGATTCTATTACATTGCCAGGGGCGCCCACATTCCGATCATTCCTGTGGGTTTCGATTTCCGGCTAAAAGAGGTTGTCGTCAGTCAGCCGCTTTACCCTTCAGATGACATGGAAGGTGATATGGAGAAGATATTGTCGTTTTACCGAACGATTACAGGTAGAAACCCTGAACTGGGCCTTTCATAATTTCCTCAATCAAATCTGAGGTATTACTTTTGTACCATAATCACTAAAATAACAATGATGAAAAAAATCAACATTCTTTTATTAACGATTGTGTCGGTGATGGCATTGCAAATGGCAAATGCTCAGGTGCAAATTGGCATCGGCCTGAAGGGCGGGCTAAATTTTGCTAGCCTGAATGGAGTTAACTCTGCCAGTACTGCTTTTAGCAATAGTACAGGCTACCATGCTGGCGCGTACTTTCTATTTAAGTTTACCAAGATTGGGATTCAGCCTGAAATCATTTTTTCTAAACAAGGACACTCATTCAAAACGGGTACAACGAACTACACAGACAATATTGATTACATCAATATCCCGGTGATGTTGAAATTATACCTTGCTGGAGGTCTTAATCTTCAGGCTGGCCCACAGTTTGGCTTTGTGTCCAAGGCCACAGGAAATGTCATCAATAGTGCAACAGGGACAATCACCACGGGCCAGGACATTAAATCTTTTCTTCAGACAACGGATGTGTCGGTGGGTGTTGGTTTGGGTTGGGATTTTCCTTTCGGCCTGAACGTTGGAGCGCGTTATAATATCGGCCTCGCAGACATCAATAAATACACTGGAGGTACGATCCCCGGAGGAGTTGTTAGCTCTTTGGGTACTTCTTCCGCAAAGAACCAGGTATTTCAATTGTCGGTGGGATACAGACTGTTTAAACTTGGGAACTAAGTTCTGATATACGCTGCATTTCCCGCGGATTTCCGCAGATCGGGCCCACGCTGATTTGCGAAGATCTTTTTCTGATTTTTTTGAATTCATCTGCGGAAATCTGCGACGTATTGAATCAGCGAAAATCTGCGGGAAAGGTTTTTTGTTGTTGTGTAGATTTGAACCGTGCTGGTAAAAAATTATACCGAAGCCCTTCATTATCTCTACCAGACGCTGCCTATGTTTCAGCGGGTGGGTGCTGCTGCCTACAAGAATGACTTGACTAATACCATCAAGCTCTGCGAGGTCCTCGACAACCCACAGCAAAAGTTTAAATCCATCCACGTAGCGGGCACCAACGGCAAAGGAAGCACTTCACACATGATGGCAGCCATTTTGCAATCGGCGGGGTATAGGACAGGACTCTACACGTCTCCCCACCTGAAAGAATTTACAGAGCGGATCAAAATCAATGGAGTTGAGGTTGAACAAAAGTTTGTCGTTGACTTTGTGAATAGGCTTCATGAAGTGATGGAACAAATCCAACCTTCCTTTTTTGAGATGACCGTGGCGATGGCGTTCGAATATTTTGAGCTTGAGAAAGTAGATGTGGCAGTGATCGAAGTGGGACTTGGAGGTCGCCTTGATTCAACCAATGTGATTACACCCGAACTATCCATCATCACCAACATCAGTTTTGATCACATGGATTTGTTGGGAAACACACTCGGGAAGATAGCCTTTGAAAAGGCGGGAATTATTAAGCAGCACATTCCGGTCATCGTCAGCGAACGTCAGGGAGAAGTGGAAAAAGTATTCACCGCGAAAGCTTTGGCATCTGAATCACAACTTTCGTTCGCTTCAGACCACATTAAGCTAAAGCAGAAAATAGAAGGAGTGGATGTTTATCGTGATGAGGTGCTATGGTTAAAAGATCTTGATCCCGGGCTGAAGGGAGCCTACCAAAGAATGAATATCCCAGGAGTGCTCGCTGGAGTACTTAAGTTACGTGATGTTGGATTTGAGATATCAGACCTTTCAATACGGGAAGGAATTTCAAAAGTAGTGAGCTTGACTGGCTTGAAAGGAAGATGGCAGAAGCTTAGTGACCTTCCCTTGACCATCTGTGATACAGCACATAATCCGGCAGGAATGAAGGAGGTAATGGACCAAATCAAGTCCACGCCCCATCATCACCTGCATTTTGTTTTTGGGGTGGTGAAAGAAAAAGAGCTCACGGAAGTACTTGAACTCTTGCCAAAAGATGCCACGTATTATTTCTGCGAGGCAAAGATTCCACGGGCGTTGGACGCAACGGTGCTCGCGAGGAATGCGAGTGCATTTGGTCTCAAAGGAGAAATCATCAAAGATGTAAATGACGCTTATCGCACCGCCACCAATAATGCGGGCAAGGGTGACTTGGTATTTATTGGGGGCAGCACTTTTGTGGTCGCAGAAATAGAGGGGCTCTGAATCATGAAGAATAAACTTTTTCGTTTCAAAGTCATTTCCGAAAGGGACAATGTGATTGAACCCGGAAAAGACCTCTATACAAAGATGAGAGGCAAGTGGAATGAAATCTACTTTGGCAATCACAATCCCATTACAGTCGAGCTCGCCTGTGGCAGGGGAGAGTATTCGGTCGCCTTGGCAAAGCTATTTCCCGACCGCAATTATGTTGGTGTTGATATTAAAGGCGATCGTATTTGGAAAGGGAGTACCCTGGCGGTAGAGCAGAATCTACCTAACATCGCTTTTCTCCGAACTAACATTCTGAACCTGGACTACTTTTTTGCCGAACATGAGATTGATGAAATCTGGATTACGTTTCCTGACCCGCGACCCAAAAAGCGAGATGTCAAGAGGAGGCTCACGAGTGCACGGTTTTTGGAATTGTATAAGAAAGTACTAAGCACCAAGGGCTATCTTCGGCTTAAGACCGACAATACGGATTTGTTTAAATACACCATCGAAGAATTGAAGTTGAGGGACGACATCGATGACCTTGCCAAGACCGGCGACGTGTATAATTCTAACCTTCGGATGGAATGCTTTGAAATCAAAACCCGGTATGAAGAGATGTTTGCTTCCAAAGGCGAGCAGATTAAATACCTGCGATTTTGCTTTAAAGAGTAGTGCGCACCACTAATACACGATACCGGGTTGATTTACATTTTGGACTGAAGCCTATTTGGCTGTGTATAATAACCACGGGCTTAAGCGGGGGATCATTGACATCAAATGCATAATTGGGCTTTAGCCAAGGTAAGTATTTCCAAACCCCCAATTCCTTAACATTCTCTTCATACAACCAATAATCCAATAAAGTACTTTTGTTAGACCAAATCTTCCTGCCTTGGGCAAAACAAAAAAGCGAGAGCTTGACTTATTAGTACTTTCTGATATTCATCTGGGTACTTACGGCTGCCACGCGGAAGAGCTTCTTCGCTATCTCAAAACCATCACTCCTAAAACCATTATCCTGAATGGCGACATCATCGATATGTGGCAATTCAACAAGCGCTACTGGCCCATGTCGCACATGCAAATCATCAAACACATCACCGGCCTGTTGGCCAAAGGCTCAAAAATTATTTACCTCACCGGCAATCATGATGAAATGCTGAGAAAGTTTGCTGGTTTCAGGTTGGGATCTTTTCAGATTGACAACAAAAAGGTAATGACCCTTGACGGGAAAAAGGCATGGATATTTCATGGGGATGTGTTTGATGTAACGATGAAGTACTCCAAATGGCTTGCCAAGTTGGGAGCAGTTGGTTACGATATGCTGATCTTACTCAATGCATTTGTCAATTTCGTTTTAGGCATTTTTGGCAGGGGAAAAATTTCCTTATCCAAACGGGTAAAAGACAGTGTAAAACAAGCGCTGAAATTCATCAATGACTTCGAGAAGACCGCAGCTGAAATCGCCATCTCGAGAGGATATGACTATGTGGTATGCGGTCATATCCATCATCCTGACATCAAGCGGATCGTTACCGACAAAGGAGAGGTCACCTATTTGAACTCAGGCGATTGGGTGGAAAACCTGACATCTCTTGAATATAACCGGGGAGGTTGGAAAATCTATCACTATGCAGATGATCTTTATGCAAAGTCCATTAAAATTCCCAAGCGGTTTAAAAACAAACTGGATAATGATGAGATATTTAAAGACCTTGTCAACGAATTCCTAAATACAAAAAAGCCTTGAGTTTGCTCGGGGAAAGGACACGCATTCAGCAAGAGCAAGGTTAAAAGAATGAAAATACTATATGCTATTCAAGGTACTGGAAATGGACACCTGAGCAGGGCCATGGACATTATCCCAGAGCTTCAAAAATATGGGCAATTGGATTTGTTTGTCAGCGGAGCGCAAGCTGAGATTTCATTACCCTATCCTGTAAAATATAAATCAAAGGGGTTGAGCTTTTTCTTTGGAAAAAGTGGTGGCATCAACTTTTACAAGACGTTTCAGAAAAATAGTTCGAGGGAAGTTGTCAAAGAGATCAACGAGTTTCCGGTAGAGAAATATGATCTTATTGTGAATGATTTTGAGCCTATCTCAGCGTGGGCCGCACGCAGAAAAGAGATCCGGATTGTTGGCTTAAGTCATCAGTCAGCTTTGCTTTCAAAAAAAACACCTAAACCAAAAATGATTGACCCTTTTGGTGAATGGTTGCTGAGAAACTATGCTCCGGTAGAAAATTATATTGGTTTTCACTTTGAGGAGTATGATAAGAACATCTACACTCCGGTGATTCGTACCGCCATTACACAAGCTAAGAAAAAAGACAAGGGCCACTACACCGTTTACCTTCCGGCTTATGATGATAAGAAATTGGTTGCGCTGTTGATGAAGTTCCCTTCCGTCCGCTGGCACATCTTCTCCAAGCACACATCGCAGCCTTATCATGTTGGTAAAATTTCAGTTTACCCTGTGAGCAGCGATGATTTTGTAGAGAGCGTGGTAACCAGCACAGGTGTATTGTGTGGTGCAGGTTTTGAGACCCCGGCAGAAGTCATTCACCTCAACAAGAAATTGCTCGTGGTGCCGATGAAAAGTCAGTACGAGCAGAAGTGCAATGCCGTTGCCTTAAAGAAATTGGGTGTTCCTGTGTTGAAGAAAGTCAAGAAAGGTAACTTGAAGCGGATAGAGAAATGGCTCGACAGTAACAAATGGGTAGAAATCGAGTTTCCTAAAGTAGCTGCTAAAGCAGTAGAGCGGTTGATGAAGAAATATGCTACTGATCTTGTTTGATTGATCAATAAACCCCTGATAAACTTGCGTTAACAGTCGTTGCCTATCCTTATGGCAATGAGTAATGGGATTCTTGTAGTGGATGACGACCAGGATATCCTTGATTTACTGGAGTTGCACAAAATCCTAAGAAGGTTATTTCGACAGATTATCTTCTTGCCAATGTCCTCGGTTCTGATTCTTTTTCTCTGGGAAATTCAATGGAAATGTATATTGATAAGCTCATGGAAAAACTGAATGGGCATTGGATATTCAAAATTTCAAATGGCAAATACTGGCTTTTGCCAAAGTAGTTTAACCTTCCAACTCATCTAAAATGGCTGAGAGATGGTCATAATCCTTTAAGCCTGGCGCAAGTTCGCGTGAACCCTGTAATGCAAATCCTTTTGCTCCGGTATGATTCATAAGTTGAAGAACTTGACTCTGATCCCGCCGCAGCGACAGCATGATGGGAGGAGCATCCTGAAGGACTAACGGGAGCGCTGATGCATTGACTGGAAAATCATTGATCAGCAAGTAGCCAATATTAGCTTTGATCCTGGGTTCAAGTGAGTGATAGGAAGACAATTCATTGAAAGATAAGTTTAGAATCAAGGGCAAAGTTGGCAAATCATCCCTCCTGATCGTGGTGATTGAGAC